>JAXHTA010000023.1:0-16819 GCA_034190285.1 Thermodesulfobacteriota bacterium
ACTGGGAGGAGCTTGGGCATAAATAAGACTAAAAAAGCGACTGGTGAGACGATCCTTGTCTGCGATGACAAGGAGATAATTCTGAATTTTTGTTTAAGAATCCTGGAGTCCGAAGGGTATTGTGTCAAAGGGATCGATTCTGGTGAAGAAGCTATCGAGTTGGCTAAAAGGGAACATTTTGACTTATTGCTCGTCGATTTTGTGATGCCAGGGATCAATGGCCTCGAGACCTTGAAGGCTATCAGGGAGTTTGACCCGGATATCGTAGGGGCGGTAATCACTGGCCACGGCAGCTTTTCAATGGCCGTCGATGCTCTTAAATTAGGTTTTAAAGGATTCATCACCAAACCGTTCACCGCTGAAGAATTGTTGGTCGCTGTATCGGAGATTTTAAGGCAGAGTAAGTTAGAAAAGGAGGTTATGGCTTATAAGCAGGCAGCCAAACTAAAAGACGATTTTCTGTCTCTCGTTTCCCATGAATTACGGGCTCCTTTATCATTGGTGCGGTCCAGCGCCAACCTCCTCTTCGAGCTAAGGAACGAAAAAGCTGATGAAGACGAGAAGAAGATGCTATCCATATTAAGAAAGGAGATCGGTCGCTTGGCGAAGATAATAAGTGATCTTCTGATAATGTCCGAACGCGGTTCTACAAATGGTGAACATCCTCCTCAAGATTCGCTTAATTTGAAAGAAATAACCGAAAAGATAATCAATTCTCTGGAAGAAGATGCCGGCGCGAAGGAAATTAGCATCCATAATCTAATCCCGGACGACATACCCAATATTAATGGCGAAAAGAGCAGAATAATCCAACTGATAATCAACCTGTTGGACAATGCCATTAAGTTCAATCGAAGTGGCGGACAAGTGCATATAACGGCTGGCAAGGGAGAAAATCACGTACGATTTGAGATAGAAGATACGGGTCCAGGAATAGCAAAAGAAAAAATAAGTACGATTTTCAGCCCCTTTCACCCCTTAGAAGATCCTATGACCAGGACGGTGAGGGGCCTAGGTGTGGGCCTGCCGGTTAGCAAAAAGGTCGTTGACGCTCATGGTGGGGAGATATGGGTGGAGACCAAGCTCGAAAAAGGAAGCCGGTTCATATTTACCCTACCGCTAAGAAATGACAATTTGAAAAGCAAAGACGAGGGTCGCAAAAATTGAACGCAAGAAGAGAAGAAACGAAGAATGCCGCCATTCTGGTTGTAGATGATGACAAGAACATGTGCACCTACTTAGAAACGGTAATCTCTTTGATGCATTATAGGGTAGAATCGGTGGGTAGCGGTAAAGATGCTCTCGATTGTATAAGGAGTGGAAAAGAATTCTCGGCAATAATTCTGGATATCATGATGCCGGAGATGGATGGCATAACAACTTTACAGAAGATTAGGGAGCTGGACAGTGACATTCCTATTATCATTCTCTCTGCCTTGGGTCAGATACAGACAATTGTGAAGGCTATGAAAGCAGGAGCCTCTGATTATATTAACAAGCCGTTTGATGATGAGGAATTGAAGATAGGCATAGAGAATGTTCTGGAAAACAGGAGGCTTGTTGAGGAAGTCAGGGCTTTAAAGAAAGAACTTGAGGAGGAAAGAAGGGAACATTTTGTTAGTGCTAGCGAACACATGGCTGAGATCAAGAATCTGATAGAGAAGATAGCAAGTACGGATATACCTGTTTTGATCCAGGGAGAGAGTGGGGTGGGGAAAGAGATCGTCGCCAGATCCATTTATTCCAACTCCTTCAGGAAAGACAAGCCTTTTATAAAGGTGAGTTGTGTTGCCCTCCCCGGTCAGCTTCTGGAAAGCGAGCTTTTCGGCTATGAAAAGGGGGCCTTTACCGGCGCCCATATTTCACGACCTGGGAGATTTGAACTCGCTCATGAAGCGACCATCTTTTTAGATGAAATAGGTGATATGCTACCTTCTCTACAGGGGAAGCTTCTTCAGGTTTTACAGGATGGAGTCTTTACTAGGCTGGGTGCCAGTGAAGACACCCGCGTAAATGTGCGAGTATTGGCCGCCACGAATGTAGAGTTGGAAAAAGCAGTTCGTGAAGGGGTATTTAGAGAGGATCTCTATCATCGACTAAGCGTGATAAACATTAAGGTTCCCCCTTTGCGTAAGAGAAAGGAAGATATCCCAATTTTGCTTGACCATTTCTTGGGAAAATATAACCAAAAGTATCAACGTAGTTTAGACTCTCTCTCAGAGGATTTTGTTAATGCATGTATGGCATATGATTGGCCCGGCAATGTGAGAGAATTGGAGAATGTTGTCAGGAGAGTTGTGGTTCTAAGGGATGAGGGGCCGGTTCTATCAGAGTTTGCCTCGGAGGCCCGGAAGCTCACAGAAAAGCCTTCAGATGGTCGACATTCTTCAAAGGAGACCTCGGGCCGATTATCTCTTAGACAAGTGAGTAAGAGGACCGTAATAGAAGTGGAAAAAGAGATGATTTTAGAGACACTAAAACAGACGAGATGGAACAAAAAGAAAGCGGCCGAAAGATTGGGTGTCAATTACAAGACCTTGCTCTATAAACTCAAGAAGATTGGAGAATATGAACAATGAACGATGGGTTTCGGTTGTGGAAAACAATTGTCCATTTGTGGAAAAATTTACCCAATTTGTCCGTAAGATGTCATATGGTTGTCTCTTGTACTCTGTAATTGGATGATAGTTGAAGAACAGGAACCATTTCAAGATGAGAAACCCCATGACCTGCGTGGCCTTTCAGTCAAGACTGGATATCAAAAAACCTTCTGTAATTTTAAGCTGTTAATGATGACGGAGGTTCCGGGTTCTCCTTTTTCAACTAGGGCGGGAGTCATCGACAGGACTTGTCAAGATGTTACGTTGTCGGACAGCTCGCAAACTGGCATAATAATTGCTGGTTGAGATGAGGTATAAGCAAGTTTTCAATAATCCATGATGCAAGTCAACCAAGAGAGATCATTGCGCCAAGAAAGCTCCGCGCACTTTTCACCCAAAGCTCATATCGGTGAGCAATTGCTGTTTGGCAACAGCAGGCAAATGAAGGCCATAGGTGAAATGATTAGCCGATTCAGCGATACTGATGTGCCTGTGTTGATCACCGGCGAAAGTGGAACAGGCAAAGAATTGATAGCAAATGCCATTCATTCCCGTTCTTCAGGAAACAACGGACGCTTCATAAAAGTCAATTGTGCTAATATCACGAAGGACCTTTTGGAAAGCGAGCTTTTCGGATATGAAAGAGGCGCTTTTACCGGAGCTGTTCACAATAAACCGGGGAGGTTCGAATTTGCCCATGGAGGAAACATTTTTTTGGACGAGATAAGCGAAATGTCGCCACTCTTACAGTCCAAATTGCTGAGCTTTCTCCAAGAAGGGGAATTTTATCGTTTAGGCGGTAAGAGCCAGGTGAAGGTTGAGGCAAGAGTTATCACCGCCAGCAATCGTGATGTGGAGAAAATGGTAAGGGAAGGAACACTTCGAGAGGACCTCTTCTACCGCTTGAATGGGATAAGAATTCGGGTTCCTCCCCTGAGAGAAAGAGAGGGAGAGGTCATTCGTCTGGCCAGATATTTCCTGCGAAAATACAGCCTGATATTCAAGCGCCCGATTAAAGAACTATCCGAGCAGTCGTTGACCCTAATATCAGAATACAGTTGGCCAGGAAATGTTCGCGAATTAGAGAATGTTATTAAGAAAATCGTTGTCTTGGAAAATGAAGAAGCGGCTTTACGGGATTCAATGCATGGCAAGAGAGACGTTAGGGCGGTTTCTGATGATGCCCTTGATGATCATGCTGAATGTTCTTTGCGAGAGATTGGAAGAAAGGCAGCACTCGAGGCAGAAAGAGAAGCTATAGAAAGAGTCCTTGGTCAGACTTGCTGGAATCGAACTCAAGCAGCTAAAATCTTGCGGGTGAGTTACAAGACCCTTTTATCTAGAATAAAAGAATTCGAGCTGGGCAACAAAATGTGAAAAACGATAAAAGGTGAGGAAAGCACATATGAATGATGAAGCAAACGTCATAATCGAAGAAAGGTTCTTTAATTATTTGGCTCAATTAGAGATTATGAGAGCTATTCGATATCAAAACTATATAACTTTGCTTGTAATGGAGCCGGACCAAGAACTTGAAGGCAAGGCCGAATTGAAAGATATGGCAAGAATAGTCAGAGAGGAAGTCAGGACCACGGACGTTATTGGGCGGATAAATCATGTTAGATTTGGGGTCATCCTGCTCCACGCAAACCAAAATCATGCCTTTGTCCCAAGTGAGAGGATACGAAGTCGAATAAAAGAACACTTTTCATTTAATGGCCACGGGCTTACCATTAGTATTGGGGGGGCCTGTTTTCCGAACAATAGTACCGACGATAAAATGCTTGCTTCCCTGGCTGAAAGAATGCTGGCCCAGGCCAAGAAAAATGGAGGGAACACCATCTTTTTCCCCACAAATGGGGAAGTGATATGAGATATAACATCCTATTTCTTAGTGTTTTTTTGATCATCGTTAACAGTGTGTTTTTTGTTGCCTGCGGAAACGCTCCGATAAAGACTCCGAAGGCCGTGGCCCTGGGTGAGAGCGATTATGTCCTGGGACCGGAAGATGTGATTGAGGTATCGGTCTGGAAAGAGGAGGATCTTTCTAAGGAGTTGATTATTAAACCAGATGGGAAGATATCATTTCCTTTAATAGGGGATATCCAGGCATCTGGTTTGACTACCGAGGAATTAAGAGAGAATATCACACAAGCTTTAGCAGATTTTATTGAGGGGGTTACTGTTTCAGTCACTGTTAAACAAATAAACAGTCTAAAGATATTCATACAGGGTGAAGTCGCGGCGCCGGGAGTGTATGCGCTAAAAAGTAATTTTACTGTTCTCCAGGCAATCTCACTCGCAGGAGGTTTCACTACATGGGCCAAGGAGGACAGGATAGTCATATACAGGAAAAAGGAGGGCGCGGTGGTTGGCATCCCTGTCAATTACGAGAAAATCATTTCCGGTGAGGATCCAGGACAGAACATCCTTTTGTTGCGAGGAGACACTATTGTGATCCCGTAACCCTGCTTTTAATATACTTCTCTGATCTCGGAAGATTCAGTTCACGGGGATCTTTTTGTATCCACTTGCTAATAGTCTCTTTCCTACCGGTGAAAGGGGCATACAAGGTGTTAATTGATATCAATAATCAAGCGTCTTACTCTACGTCCAGCGGTATCGTTGATTGGAGCAATTCTCTTTTTTTTGTCGCCGGACGCGAAGGCCGGTGAGGTTGAGTTTGGTTTTTCAACTTCTCTCTCAGAACGATATGAGGACAACATAGATTTAGAGGAAGAAGATTTAGAAGACGAAGATTATATCACATCATTCACACCGAACCTGTCCCTCTCTTATGTAACCCCCAGCACTGATTTTCATCTCATCTATAATCCAGCAATTGAGTTCTATGCCAAAAACTCTGATGAGAATGAAGTTCGTCAGAATGGGAACCTTGATCTCAACTCCCAACTCACCCCCAGGCTCAGACTGACGGCAACTGATGTCCTGTCGTTTACTCCAGGCCAGGACATCGCCGGGGAAGAGGAATTTGAGGAGCGCGGGAGAAGGTCAAGGAGCTACGCCAGCGACCGGTTGAGCAATGTTTTCAATACAACCCTTTCTTACCAGATCCTTCAGTGTACTTCTTTGAGGGGGGGGGTCAGCCATAGTTTTGATAATTATGATCGCTCAGAGCAATCGGACAGTTATGAATACGGCTTTGACTTTGGATTCGATCACCAATTGACTGGAAAAGATACCCTTTTTGGTAAATACCGCTACCGGGTAATGCGATACGACAAGAGTGAAGAGAATGATACCGATGTCCAATCCGTAACCGTAGGGGAGACACACCAGTTTCCCAGAGCACTGTTATTGACTATCTCAGGGGGAGTTTCATGGGTCGACGAGGATAATGAGGATAGGGAGACAGACTGGAACTGTCATGTGAGTCTGAGGAAAGATTTTCGCACCGGGAGTCTTAATCTGAGCTTTGACCGGGAGTTTTCTGCCAGCAGCGGGGATGGAGATACTACCGTTATCAACACTTATAACGTGACGGGTATTAAGGAGTTGAGCCGTCATCTTACGGGGACTCTTTCCGCCTTTTTCGCCGCCGAAGAGTCAGCCTCAGGGGATGAAGTGGATACGGAAGATTGGGGCATGAACCTTGGATCCACATATCAATTTAGTCGAAAGCTGTCCGGTACCCTTTCCTGCTCCTTTGTCCGGCAGAATTCCATGGTTCAGGGAGAAGGAGATACTGATAACTACCGCGGGCGCGTGAATATCGACTATCTTTTACTGCCCAATTGGAGTGTTTTCAGCTCGTACAGCTATTATCAGCAGAATGCCCGTGACCCGATAGAGGATGATATTGAAAATAACGTTTTTGAGTTTGGGCTCAGGGTCACCTGGTTTTGAGAAAATGGGGTGGAAGGGCTTTAATTCAGCGAATGTGGGTTGACTATGAAGGAAATAGCTCAAATTAATATACAGGATTATCTTGAAATCGGCCTTCGAAGAAAATGGCTCATTATATTGCCCTTTATAGTCATTACCTTGGGAGCAATTGTCTGGGCTTATCAGCTTCCGCCGATCTATCGGGCCGGCACCCTTATTCTGATTCAGAAGCAGCGCGTACCTGAGGCATATATTAAACCGACAGTAACCACCGGAATTGGAGAACGACTTCATACCATAAGCCAACAGATCATGAGCAGAACCAGACTGGAAAAAATAATCAATGAATTTGATCTCTATTCGGACCTGAGGCAATCCCTCTTTATGGAAGAGATAGTGACAAAGATGAGAAAGGATATCGCCTTAGAGGTAAAAGGTGGGGAGGCTTTTGAGCTATTTTATGACGGCAAAGACCCCAAAGTCGTTTCGATGGTGGCTAATAGGCTGGCATCTCTTTTTATCGAGGAAAACCTCAAAATGAGAGAAGATCTGGCTGAGGGGACTACTGAGTTCTTGGATCGGGAGCTCTTGAGAGTTAAGAAACAGTTGGAAGAGCAAGAGGAGGCTATTAGAGCTTTCAAAG
The DNA here is from genome assembly GCA_034190285.1 of Thermodesulfobacteriota bacterium. Taxonomy (GTDB): domain Bacteria; phylum Desulfobacterota; class DSM-4660; order Desulfatiglandales; family Desulfatiglandaceae; genus JAXHTA01. The sequence goes on from JAXHTA010000023.1 coordinate 7,090, forward strand.
AAAGAAATATTGGTGCTCTTCCTGAGCAACTGGATGCAAATCTTCGCACTTTAGAACAATTGCAGGTACAATCACAGGCTGTCACTACATCCATAGAAAGCGCAAAGGGCCGCAAGATGTCTCTCCAGAATCAAGTTTCGCATCTATCAGGTCTGGAAGCCCAGATTGATACCGATCTCGTTGATATAGGAACCGTAGAAAGCGCGGAATCGAGCCCTACGTTAGAAAATCTTAAGGAGTTGCTATCCAGTTTGCGTGTGAGATACACAGAAAAACATCCCGATGTGCTCAGAGTTAAAGCCCAGATCAAGAGACTAGAAGAAGAAATACAAAGCCAAGAAGAACCTATTTTTGATGAAGTCGCTGAGGAAGATCCTTATGCGGATTCATCCCCTGGCCTTGCCCATAGCTTTTATGATACCATGACGTTAGAGTTGGAGGGAGTGGATCTGGAGATTAGCAAGTTGAACAAGGAACAAGCGAAACTGAAAGAAAAGATTGCCGCCTATCAGAAAAGGATAGAGGATACCCCCAAACGAGAGCAACAACTTGTGGCCCTCCACCGTGATTATGGCAACACCCAGAAAAACTATGAATCCCTCCTGGATAAAAGACTGAATGCTCAAATAGCAGCAAATATGGAGAAGGTGCAAAAGGGTGAGCGCTTCAAGATCCTGGATCCAGCCAGGACCCCTCAGAAACCCTTCAAGCCCAATCGCAAAAGAATAGTATTACTGGCCATGTTATTAGCGTTGGGTTGCGGCGTGGGACTGACAATTGGGGCAGAGTACCTGGACCATTCTTTTCGTGACATCGATGATCTTGAGCAGTATTTGGGATTGCAGGCCTTGGCTTCCATCCCAAAAATCGTGACCGATGAGGACTCAAGAAGGAGAAAAACCAAAAAGAGAGTAGTTCTTGCGTCCTCTCTTGGGTTGATGCTTGTTACCGCAAGTCTATTGATTATTCACTTTCTTGTTTTGGATTAAGACTTTTGGAGGTTTAGGTATGTCCATCCACAAATACGAAGTCCTGCTCAAGATCAAGGAAGACAGGAGCCTTAACCGCAGGAATATATTTCTTGCGTTGGCGATCAAAACTTGAGTCTGACCCAGATATTGGGCCAAAGGATCATTTGTGGATGGACACTAGATAAATATAATGTACGAAACCTATTATGGGCTTAACGAAAAGCCGTTCAATGTTACCCCTGATCCTCGTTTTCTTTATCTGGGAGAGCATTTTCAGGAGGCGCTCGCACATTTAGTCTATGGTATCAGCCAAAAAAAGGGCTTTGTGGTCATTACTGGAGAGGTCGGAACGGGAAAAACAACTCTCATCCAGACGTTACTTGAAAGGCTAGACGAAAGCGTGAAAACGGCCCTGATATTCAACCCTAATTTGTCTTTGACGGACTTTTTTCTTTTGGTCTTAGATGAATTCGAGCTGAAGGCGCCAACAGTCACGAAGGCCCACTTCTTGATCGTTTTAAACAACTTCCTCCTTGATCGCGCTAAGAATAATGAAAATGCAGTCCTTATTATTGACGAGGCCCAGAATCTCCCCAATTCAATCTTAGAAGAGATCAGACTGCTTTTGAACCTCGAGACCTCAAGCAATAAGTTACTCCAGATCGTTTTGTCCGGCCAGCCGGAATTGAATAAAAAGCTAAACTTGCCTCAATTGAGACAGCTCAAACAGAGAATTAGCATACGATATCATATACCTCCATTGAATAAGAGAGATACCGAAGAATATATGAAACAAAGGCTAAGGATTGCCGGGTTGAAAAATTCTTCGGTCTTCACTGAAAAGGCCGTTGATGAGATTTTCAAGTACTCAAAGGGAGTTCCGCGATCGATTAATATTCTCGCCGACAATGCACTGTTATCTGCCTATGCTGACGACAAACGCTTAATTGATCACAAGATCATAAGAGAATGTATTCGAGATCTGGAGCTGAAAGAACCTCCCTCCAGAAAGTCGTTCATTGGTATTCCGAAAAGCCTGCAAAATCCATTCAGGATAAGGGCATGGCGGTTATCTGTTATGCTTTTGTTGCTCATAGGGATTTTTGTCGGCAACTTCTTCTTGAACCAAGCGAGGTTCAATGCTTTTTTTTTTCGCCTTCCCTGGACAGGTATCCTTATAAATAAAACCGATTCGTCTGAACCTCACCATCAGTCCACATCTCCATTAATACAACCTGTTACAAAGAATGAATCTTCTGAGAACATGCTGCTAGCGGAAGGAAAGGTCTCTCTTCCTGTTTTACCCTCGCAGGAGATTGCGATGGAAGGCACATCCTCTATATCGGAACCTCTGTCAGATAAGACTAAACCGGGAATACATACTGATGATGTAGGAAAAACAGAGTCTCCCGCTATTGGCTTTTCAGATCCCGAAATGGCAGCCCAGTTTCTTGCTAAGAAAGAAAAAAAGGAGTCTTCTGTCAAGGTGGTAACCGTGAAAAGAAATGAGTGGTTAAGCGACATTAGTTTGAAAAGATACGGAAAGGTAAACGATCAAATTCTCGCCTTTATTCAAAGAGCAAACCCACATATTAAGGATACTGATTATATAGAGGTTGGGTGGAAAATTGTCCTTCCTGACTTTAATCAAGGAAGCCCGGCAAATGATCTTTATTCCGTCCATATAGCATCTTTAAGAGAATTCAGCGATGCCTATACCTTATTTTCGAACCTCGCACGTGAGGGATACGAGGTCTATCTTATACCAATTAGTATTCCTAAACGGGGACACTGGTATAGAGTTTCCGTGGGCAAATTTGAAGGTGAAAAGGCAGCTCTGGAATATGCCAAGGGTTTGTTGGCCAGTCGCTCCTTTCAATATGCTAAGCCAATGCATATTGCTGAAGCAGCAGCAATGGATATTGAGAGATAGGAGAGGGGATATCTCATGAGTAAAATTCATAAGGCTTTACAGAAGGCAGAAAAGGAAAAATTAGAAGAGAAGAGCATTGCCGTAAAACCTGTTTTTAGAAAAAGAGAGCCGATAGCAGAGTTTGATCAGCATCTTGTTACACTCTTACAACCTAAGTCTATTGCTGCGGAACAGTTTCGAAAGCTGAAAGCCACCGTTTTAAAGATTCTTGAGCGGAAGAGTGGTAGTTGTATTATGATTTCCAGTGCTGTTGCAGGTGAGGGAAAGACATTAACTGCAACCAACCTTGCCATATCCATAGCACAAGAAATCCAGCAACATGTTCTTTTGATTGACGGCGACCTCCGTAGACCTAACATCCACAAAGTCTTGAGCATAGAAGATAATATGGGGCTTTCGGAATACCTTAGCGGTGACCTCGATCTTTCTCGCTTCATAGCAAAAACCAGTGTCCCTAAACTTTCGGTCCTTACTGCAGGAGCGCTCACCACCAAGCCGGCAGAACTCTTTTCTTCAAACAAGATGAAGGAATTGATAAGAGAGGTGAGGCAGAGGTATGACGACCGCTATATTATCATCGATTCTACTCCGGTCATATCTACTTCTGAGCCTGATATCCTGGCCAGACAGGTAGACGGGATCCTCTTTGTGGTAAGAGCTGGAAAGACTCCACGAGAGGTGATCAAAAGATCTCTGATGTGTTTCGAAAAGGAGAAGATCATGGGACTGGTCTTCAATGAATTTGATATCCGAGCCACAGGGTATCATTATGGTTATTACAATTACTACGGTAAAGACACGAAATAGGATGAGGCTGTTGTGTTTAATCAAGAGGAATTAGCGGTATGCTGCGTATCCTGAACCGATATTACCCTGTAAGGAATCTTTTCTTCTTCTTTGGCGAAGGGCTTATAATACTTATATCTATGCTCGCTGCTGCATATACTCGATTTGGCGGTGATATCGGTTCACTAGTGAATTATAGCCATCTAATCCCCAAGGCTCTTTTGGTTACCGTAGTCTGTCAGCTTTGCCTCTACTATAACGAGCTGTATGACTTTAGGGTAGTCACCAGCAACACTGAACTTATTATCAGGCTCTTGCAGGCAATAGGGATTTCTTATCTTCTACTGGCTTTGATCTATTTTCTTTTCCCCGCCGCTATTCTCGGGAGGGGTATTTTTCTGATCAATCTTTTTTTTCTTACCCTCCTCATTGTTTCCTGGAGGCTTCTTTACAACTGGATTCTTCACTCACGGCGGTTTGATCAGAAGCTTTTATTCGTTGGAACGGGAGATCTTGCGCTGAAGTTGGCTGAAGAGATAAATGATAGGAAGGATTCAGGCTTTCAGATAGTTGGTTTCATAGGAAGCGATCCACTGGCCGAAGAAAGAGCAAGCGCTTGCTCTCCCATTCTGGGAAATCATGGACAGCTCATCGAGATAGTAAAGAAACACGGGGTTGAGAAGGTAGTGGTTGCTATTCAAGAAAGGAGGGGCAACTTCCCTGCTGATGAGCTTTTAAGGTGCAGGGTGGATGGGGTTGAGATAGAGGATGCAATATCATTTTTTGAAAAGCTTGCGGGTAAGATATTTGTACAGGGCACTTATCCAAGTTGGCTTATATTTTCCGGAGGTTTTAGAAAATCCAAGCTAAGAAAAACAATAAACAGGGTAGCAGGTATAATTCTGTCATGCGTCGGCTTGACGTTATCTTTTCCTTTGATGCTGATCACGGCAATTTCAATCAAGTTTGAATCCCGCGGACCAATAATATACAAACAGGACCGTGTAGGCGAATATAATAAGATCTTTAGATTATTGAAGTTCCGTTCTATGGTCCAAAATGCTGAACGTGAGGGAGAAGCCTTGTGGGCAAAGGCAGGAGATCCAAGAATTACCAAGGTGGGACGAATCATAAGAAAATTTAGGATCGACGAAATTCCTCAAATGGTAAATGTCCTGAGAGGAGATATGAGTTTTATCGGACCTCGCCCGGAACGACCTCAGTTTGTGCAGGAATTGGAGAAGCAAATACCTTATTATTCCCAGCGTGGTTCAGTAAAACCTGGGATTACCGGCTGGGCGCAGATAATGTATCCTTACGGCAGCTCAGTTGAAGATGCCTTGGAAAAACTTCACTATGACCTTTATTATATCAAGAACATGTCTATAATTTTTGACTTGATGATAGTGTTTCATACCATAAAGGTGATCTTATTCGGTAGAGGAGCTCGATAATTTGTGCGATGGAATCTGTTTTAGGAATCATGCACATCCATACAGATTACTCTTACGATGGCAGAGATTCACTTCAGGACGTGGCTCAATTGGCAAGGAGAAAAGGATATAGTTTTCTTCTCCTCACCGAGCATAATGACGTTTTCGATGATGAAAAGATGCGAAGATTTGTCGCTGAATGTGAACGGCTTTCTACGACTGATTTTACTATTATCCCGGGGCTGGAAGTGAATTGCGATTTTGGGAGGCATCTGTTGGCCATTGGAATAAGAAAATACATTGGAATGGCTGATCCCGAAAAGGTGATTGACAAAATAAAGGAAAATGGTGGGTTGGCGATATTCCCTCACCCCGGCCTTCACCAATTCCGTTCTTTCCTGGATACGGCCAGCAATCTGGATGGAGTTGAGGTCTGGAACAGCCGTTATGACAGCAAATTTGCACCAAATCCCAAGAGTTTTTCACTCCTTAAGAACCTGAGAAAAGAAAACCCCGGTGTTTTTGCTTATGGGGGGCAGGACCTGCATTCGGTTCAAGAACTTGATGATCTATGTCTAAGAATTGAACTGTCAAGGCCAAGCGAATTTGAGATATTGCACCGTTTAGAAAAAGGAAGATTTGAGGTAGTGAGAAGGCGGATGGCGATAGGCTCTGTTGGAGATATCACAAAGACTCAGAAAGTTCTTTTTGATATCGTTGCCTCAGCCGATATGCTGGGAAAAGCCTTATGGAGTTCATGAAAAGAAATACTATGGGCTTTAGGATTAGTCTTGTTTTGACCTCAAGCATATGTTGAACGCGCTTACCATAGATGTAGAAGATTACTTCCAGGTATCTGCCTTTGATGAAATAGTCAGATTCGAAGACTGGTCCAGATATGAAAGTCGGGTCGAAAGAAATACCGATAGTCTCCTGTCATTATTGACCGACAAGGAGATAAAAGCAACCGTCTTTGTTCTTGGATGGATAGCGGATCGTTACCCCAAATTGGTGAGAGATATTCAAAAAGAAGGCCACGAAATTGCTTGTCACGGTTACGCTCACCGGTTGATCTACGAACACTCAAGAGGTTTTTTTAGAGATGATACCAGAAGAGCAAAAGCCATTCTGGAAGATATCACAGGGGAAAAGGTCATCGGTTATCGAGCGCCCAGTTATTCCATAATAAAAGAAAGCCTCTGGGCATTGGATATTTTGGTGGAGGAAGGGTTCGAGTACGACAGCAGCATCTTCCCCATTAGACACGACCGGTATGGGATACCAAATGGCAAGAGGTTTCCCCATTCCATTAGCAGGAATCGTGATAAATGCATTATAGAATTCCCTCTATCGACCATCAGATTCTGCGGCACTAATTTTCCTCTAGCTGGAGGGGGATATTTCCGGTTGTTTCCTTATTGGCTTATCCGATGGGGTCTTAATAGAATTAATAAAGCAGAAAAGCAGGGATTTATTTTCTACCTTCATCCATGGGAGATAGACCCCTATCAACCAAGGTTCAACCCTGGATATATTTCCCGGTTCAGGCACTATGTTAATCTGGATAGGACGCGGGAAAAGCTGAAAAGACTCATTAGTGATTTCAGATTTACCACCGTTAAGATGGTCTTGGCAAATCAAGATTTGATAGTCCTGTAAAAAGTCAACCGCCAAGTCGGTCCAGCGAAGGTTGTTCTCAACGCTGACATTTCTCCGAGACTGCTTGTCCGTTTGAAACGTCTGGCGGGTCGGCGATTGAGATATTTAGCGAATGCGTCAAGATTTCACTTCCGAAATTCCTATGTGAAAAAGGGGTTGCTACGGAATGGTAACTATCAGACTGTACCAAGACGACGACGAGGAAATCTGGGATTCATTTGTGATGAAACATCCCGAGGGGACCATATTCCACTTAATTCAATGGAAAAATGTCATCGAAAAAACCTTCGGCCACAAAGCTCATTACCTCATAGCAGAAGAGGCTGGAAATGCGTTCAAAGCCTCTGACAACAACCACGTAAAGTCAAGCAACATAACGATCGTGGGAGTTCTTCCTCTTTTTACAGTTAAAAGCGCCATTTTTGGCAGGTATCTTGTTTCAGTTCCTTTTTCGGAATTGGGAGGCCCCATTGCTAATAGCGAGATAATAGAGGCGCGGCTTGTGTCTCAGGCCATTCAATATACGAAGGAAAACTGCCTTGAGTACCTCGAATTCAGAAATATGAACCCCAAGGCTGAAGGCCTTTCTCAAAAAGACCTGTATTTTAATTTTAGTCGGGAGATTTACGATAGCTTGGAGGATAACATGAAAGCTATACCTCGAAAATCCCGGCGAATGATACGACAGGGAGAGAAAAATAATCTTTCTTTTGAATTTGGTCTCCATGCCATAGACTCATTTTATGATATTCTGGCGCGAAGTTATCAGCATCTCGGCACCCCCATCTTTGCCTCGCGCTTCTTTCATAATTTCTATACGGAATTTGGCGATAGATGCAACATCCTTATGATATTCAGTGATGGTAGGCCCATAGCCGGCGTTTTCTTCTTTCTCTTTAAAAATAAGGTCGTTCCCTACTACGCTGGATCGCTTGTTCAATATAGAAAACTTGCTCCCAATGATTATATGTACTGGCAACTGATGAAATATGGCTGTGAAAACGGTTTCAAGATATTCGATTTTGGGAGAAGCAGGGCAGATACAGGGTCGTTTCATTTCAAGAGACACTGGGGTTTTGAGCCGAAGTCGTTATGTTATCAATATTTTTTGAATACCTTAGATGACCTTCCTAATTTAAGCCCGGCTAATCCAAAATACAAAAAGAAGATTGAGCTATGGCAAAGGCTGCCTTTTTGGGCGACAAAAATACTTGGGCCACCAATAGCAAAATACCTCGCATAACGCTTCGGCAAGACTTGGCAGGACGGTAAAACGTGAAAATCCTCTACATCGTTCATCGCATTCCTTACCCTCCGAACAAGGGTGACAAGATTCGTTCCTTTAACGAGATCAAGTATCTATCTGAAAAGCATGAAATTCATCTGTGTTGTCTGGCGGATACCCCCCAAGACCTTCAACGTGGGAGTACTTTAAAGGCTTACTGCAAATCGGTAACAATTATTCCAATCAACCGTACATTATCCAAACTTAAGACCATTAGATGTGTTTTTTCGAACATGCCTCTTTCGGTACCCTATTTTTATGCTCGGAAGCTTCAGATGGCCGTCAACCAGTTGCTGGAAACCATTACTTTTGATTATATTTTTTGTCTTTCTTCTGCAATGGCTGAATACGTCTTTCGGGCCTATTCTGATGAAACAAAAGCCAGCAGACAGCAAACGGCAATCAGGATCATGGACTTTGTCGATGTTGATTCGGACAAATGGCTACAATATTCCCAACACGAGAAATGGCCTTTGTCCTGGATCCACCGTATGGAAGGAAGACGTCTGGCAGAATATGAAAGGAAGATATCCGAATGGTTCGATCACTCTATTTTTGTTTCTACAAGCGAGCTGGCCATCTTCAAATCTTATTGTTCCAATGTGAAAAATGCCGTTGTTATCCCCAATGGTGTTGATTTCGAATATTTTTCCCCTTCATCGGCACTATCTTTAACAATTGATGACGGACAACTGTTTAGGGACAAAAGTCGCCCTCTTCTTCTCTTCACCGGCGCCATGGATTACTACCCCAACGTGGAAGGGATCACCTGGTTCTGCAGCGAGATTCTCCCTTCTATATTGGCGGAATACCATGATTTGATGTTTTACATTGTGGGAAGCAATCCCCACCCAAGGGTCCGGAGCCTTCAAAAGGATAATGGCATCCGTGTGACGGGATTCGTTGAAGATATTAGGCCATATTACTACTCGGCAGATGTCTGCGTCGTCCCCCTTAGGCTGGCACGGGGAGTACAAAATAAGGTTCTCGAAGCTATGGCCATGGGAAAACCTGTTGTCACTACCTCAAAAGGGGTTCAGGGCTTTGAGACCATTCCAGAGCATCACCTTCTTGTTGGTGACACACCGGAAGATTTTGCTCACAAAGTCATTGATCTGCTAAAAAATGAAAGAAGGAGAAAGGAAGTTGGCCAAAGCAACAGAAAATGGGTCAAGAATAATTACCAATGGTCAATAAACATGGACATGCTGGAAAGGTTGATAGAATAATACATGTGATGCAGAGATGATTACTTTTGATTTTTCTTATGCCCATAGCTGCTCAAAACGGTTCAGTGGTTACGGAGGAGGAAAAGTTATAGTATATTTCAAGCGATTATGGAAAGGCGGGCGTCATCGTTTTGGCTTCCGGTGTGCTGAAGCCCGCTGTAGAATCGTCGCTGATCCCTGATCCTCCGGCCCGTGGCCTGATACATATAAACTAAGAAGCTGGAGGCGGATAACTCAGTGGTAGAGTGCCCCCATTACTCGGGGGATGTCGGGTGGTTCGATTCCCCCTCCGCCTACCATCAAACACAAGATCTTTGCCTTATGTCCGTCGTAAGAATTTAGCCTTTTGAAAATAAGGCGCTTTTACCCATGGGCGTCTCTTTTGGCAAAGCCGCATCACAAATTCTTCTTTGAAGAAGTAACTATGGTTTTGC
>JAXHTA010000230.1:0-6375 GCA_034190285.1 Thermodesulfobacteriota bacterium
CACGGTGTTGTTGGGAAGCGGTTATCTGGCTGCCGATGCGGTGGCGGAGGACTGCGGCGTTAAAAAGTGGTGGCAGGAGCCTGATATCGTCAAGAAGGCAAGAGAAAACGGGTATTTGTAGGATAATTCCCGGAAGGGGTGCGGCCCTTTGCCGGGCTGGCTTAGGCGGGAGGGATGGTCAAATGCAAACCAGCAGCTTAATCCTGCATTGAAGAAAGGTGTGTTTTGGCAACCGGGATGCTTGGGCCTGTTGAAGGACGGTGTTTTCCTGAGACTGTGAATGCGCAAGGCGCTTTTCAAGGAGGGGCCTGCCGGTTTCTCCAGCCCCGCGGGACCCGCAAAGATGGATAAATGGATGAACTGAGTGGTGCAAATCAACAACATAAACCAACAATGAAGGGAGGGAAGACTATGGCAAACAAGATTTCTTGGGCTTTTGCTTTATGTTGTGTGGTCCTTTTGTCCTGGGGTGCTGATGTCCGGGCCTTCAGGGTGATGGACAAGCTGGATATCGGGGGCTATTTGCAGAACGAGACAGCCTTCTCCACTGTAGCAGACGGTGATGCCTTGTGGTGTGAGAACAGGTTGATCGTATATGGCACGTACAACTACGACGCAAACGTCCGCCTGTTTTTCAGGCTTCAGGGGTATTATGATGCTCTACAGGATGTCCAGTCCGATAATTATGAGGAAATTTCCGGCTCGCATTATGTTAATGACTGGAAGACCCACTACCGGGACCTGTATTGGGAGCCCGTGAGCTATACCTCATCTGAGGTCCTCAAGGAGTTTTTCCTTGATATCACCATGCCCAAGTTCGACCTGAGGATAGGAAAACAACAGTTTGCGTGGGGTGTGACAGACGGGCTCAAGGTCCTGGATATTGTCTATCCCCAGGACTTCAGGAAGTTTAACCAGGAGGACTTTGAGGAGAGCAGAATCCCGCTCTGGTCGCTCAAGCTTGATTATTACGTAGGCACGGACAGTGCCATTCAGTTGATATATTTGCCGCGTTTTGAGCCTGCCTTTGCGGGAGGGGCGGGACATCCCTTTTCTGTCTGGGGCAATGAGTTTGCCGATGTCGCAGAGAAATACGGGATTTCGACCTTTGGGATCCCGACTTCCTTTAATATCACTGAAGACAGGCCCAGAGCGTCCATGAACAATAGCGAAGTGGGAGCCATGTGGCGTCAAAACTTCGGCCCCTGGTCTTATACTATAAACTATTTTCACCATTACACCGATACCCCTGCGCCCTATGACAACGGTGCGGTATTATATGGTGGCCTTCTTGGCTTGATGGGGATTCCGCAGGTACAGAACCTGGAACTCAGGTATAAGATGGTGGAGAGTTTTGGTGGAAGCTTTGATGCCACCCTCTCCGACCTACCCCTCATCGGTTCGATAATCCTTCGTCTCGAGGCGCTTTATAATCATAATAACGTTCATTTCACGGGCACGGGCGAGCCCTTGCTTGTGCCTATTCAGAACCTTGACAACGGCGCCGTAATCTGGGAGGCAGGCGAGCCCCTTCCCGAGCCAAAGAGGGAAGATGACTGGATGTATGCAATCGGCGTCGACAAGATGGTCTTAACCGACCTCTTCCTGAGCTTGCAGTTCATTCAGTCGCACATAAGGAAATGGGATTCGACCTTTGTTCATCCGCTCACGGGAAAGGAGATCCGTGACAATGAGCGCTGGGTCAGCTTCCTTATTCAGAAGGACTGGCTGAACGAGAGGATGTGGACAAAATGCCTGGTCGTTGCCGGGCAGCACGGGGATAACTGGATCCAGCCCCAGATCTCCTACCTCTTCCGGGACAAGGTTAAGCTTCTTGCCATGGGGAACTTTTACGGTGGCGCCCCTAATAGGATGTGGTCGAGGTTTGATGATGCCGACAATGTTATGTTGCGAGTAACCTACCAGTTTTGATCCTTTGGTAATGAAGCATGGGGGGTCTGATGTTCCACCATTGAGGTGGCATCAGCCCCTTCCAGATTTGAAAGAATTGAAGGAGGTATGGAGATGAAAAGGTTTATTGAAGGACTTGCTTCATTCGTGATCCGCTGGAGGATTGCCGTAATTATCATCATGCTTGCGGTCACTATTTTTCTCATGTACCACATAAAGTACTTCAGGCTGGTAAACGATCCTGACACCTTTTCCCCGCCTGATCATCCCAATATGATCTTCAACACGTGGGCGGAAAAGAACTTTGGCATGGGAAATGTGGCCATCATTGGGATACAACTCAAGGAGGGCGGAAAGTTCAAGAGCGTCCGCAATGCCGACACCCTGGGGAAGCTCTGGAAGCTCGTAAGGGCATATGAGGAACTGCCCCATGTTTGGAAGGGCAATATCATGTCCCTTGCCACCAAGAAGATAAGGCATGTTGTGGGTGAAGACGGGTGGTTGAAGGTTACCAGGATGATGAAGGACCCGGACGATTTCCCGATCGATCAGTGGAGGGTCGACCACATAAAGGAAGGCGTGGATGCTTCCCGCCTGTATCATGATTTCATGATGTCCATGGACGAGCAGATGCTACTGATAGTCCTGGATTTTCGCGATTCTGTAAAGGACGACTATTTCGAAGTATGGCAGGAGATGCACAGGCTTGGAAATGAGATCGTTGAGGATGAGAACCATCATGTGCTTTATGGCGGTGAGGTCCCCATATGCTCGTGGATGATAGAGCAGTTAAGGGCAAGGGCCTGGTTGCTTATTCCAGCCTTTGCCATAATTTTAATAATTCTATGGATAGATTTGAAGAGTTTTGTTGGGGCCCTTGCCCCGTTCATCGGCAATTCCGTGAGCTTTTTCTGGACCATGGGTTTCATGGGCCTGACGGGTTACCCGCTTACGTGCATTGCCCCTGCCATTCTCCTTCTAATCCTGGCCGTGGGTCACAGCCACTCCATGCAGCTGGCTAAGCGTTACTTTGAACTGGTGGGAGAGGGTAATAACTCACAAGAGGCCGGAAAGAAGGCTATCGAGCAGCTCGCCCCTGCATCCCTCACCTCTATTTTTACAGACACCATCGGCTTTGCATTGCTCTCCTTGTTTCCTGTTATGATATACAAAGAGTATTCGATCTTCGGGACATTCGGAATGATCAGTTTTATTCCCCTTTGCTACATCCTCGTGCCTGTTTGCCTTGCCACCTTCATTTCTGAGGAGAATGCCAGGAAAATCGGCCAGAAGGAGAGCGAACACGGGTTCTTTGATACCTTTGCAGAGTTTTTTTCCAAGTTCCTGTTAGGAAAGGGCAAGTGGGTCATGATAGGGGCAGCAGCGGCCGTTGTAGTGGTGTCCGCGGCCTTTATCCCATATACTATAGTCGGTTGCAGCCTGACTGACGCGGGGATAAAACCGGGCTCCGAACTCTCCGTAATGGACGATGAAATACAAAAGGTCATAGGGACGAACCCCTTTTCCTTTGCAATCGTCAACAGAGACTACAGGAAATATCTCGAATACGAGGAGAAATACAAGGAAGGAGAAATCCCGGAAGAATATCTGGAATTGAAAAAAAAGGCTCGGGACACCCTGAAGGACCCTGCGATGCTAAAGGCGCTGGTCGAATTTGAGGAGTGGTACAGGGACCTGCCTTATGGCAGCTATATCATCAGTATCGCGGATTTCCTCCAGAATCTGCATTTCCATATATGGGAGATGGAGGAGGACAAGTACATCATCCCGGATTCAAGAGGAGAGGTTGCGGATCTCCTCTTCGCCTACCGTTCCGGGGGCGATCCCTCCGACTTTGACACGGTGGTCAGCCTGCATTATGAGCAAGGGCTGGCGATTGGATTTTATGGCACGACAGACCCGAGGGAACTCAGAAAGTTCAGAAAGAAATTTGAGGCCAAACTCCACGAACTCTTTGATCCCTTCAAGGATAAGGTGGATGTGATGTACATGGGGAGCTTTATGGGGACTATGTTCTCCCTCTATGACGTGACGGACAAACATAGATGGGACTTCTGGCTTCCCTTTGTCGTGGCCGTGTTTCTGGCCATGATGATTATATTGAGGAGCTTTACGGCCAGCTTTATGATAGTCATAGCTCTCGGGGTATGCATCGTATTTCAGTACGGCCTGATGGGGTTCTACAGCCTATTCGACAACCCCCTGATAAAGTGGGGGGGTAACCTGACCTTCTACACCATGATGATGTTTGGCATGGTTGTGGGTATCGGGGTCGATTATTCCATATACATGACCCAGAGGTTGAGGCGGGAGTTCACGAATACAGGGGACCTCCAGGAGACTTTGAGGAGGTGTTACGCCGGCACAGGGGCTGCGACCTTCGTCACTTTCATTACAATGTGCCTGGTCCTTGTTCCGCTGATGTTCACTCCCCTTACCCCGCTTTACAGCACTGCGGCCATCCTTATCCCCGATTTTATTGTTGCCTTTCTTATGGCGGAATTCCTGGTGCCCGCTCTGTACGTTGCGTTCAGACCGAAGGCCATGGTTCTTAGAGGGGCACAGGAAAAGGAGGCAAAAGGAGCGACTTAAACAGTTTAACTAGTATAATTGAGTGCAATCTGGAAGGGCGGCAGTGGTCTCGGTTTGTTGGTCGCTGCCGCCCTTTGTGATTTGAATTTATGAACATAATAGTTCAGTTTTGTATTTGATTGAGTTTGAGGAGGTAGTTAAATGTCGGATAGTGCCTATGATTTGGTTTATGTGGGAGCTGGAAACAAGAATCTGATAAATGCGATGTATGCGACGAAATATGGTGGTTTAAAGGTGGGGATGTTTGAAACGAGACATGAGGCCGGAGGAGGATGGTGTTCTGACGAAAGCCCAGCCCCCGGTTTTGTCGCCAATCATTGCTCTCACATACATATATACCTTCACCACCACAGTCCTGTGTTCATGGATTTCCCGGAATGGCAGGAATACGGAGTGAAGGTAGCAAGACCCGGGGTTGGGCCCTGCGTTGTCTTTAGAGAGGACGACAGCTGGTGTGGGGCTTACTCCATATGGACAGAAGGTTACAGGGATAAGACCTACAAACTGTTTTCTAGGTTTTCGGAGAAGGATGCGAGTACCTATCTGGATTATGAAGAGAAATGGATGAAGTTTATTTATCCGGCATTTCTCGAATGGGCCTTCAGCCCACCTGAGCCTTTTGGGACCCCTGACGCGCTGGAAAGGCTTGTGATGAATCCCGAGGCCGGGATCAGACCTCACTGGCTGATCATGAGCGGGGTACAGTTGATGAAGGAGCTATTTGAGAGCGTAGAAGTTCAATCTTTTGGAATAAGGGCGGCCCAGTCTGCAGGTGTGAATCCGGCTGCCTATGGTTCAGCTATTTCCGCTCTTATTCTGATGCTGGTATATACTGATCCTATTGTGATAAAGGGCGGCAACCACCAGTGTGCCCATGCCTCCCAGAGGGTGATTTATGAAAACGGAGGTGAGATAAATCATGGAACTACCGTGGACAAAATCATCATCGAAGACGGAAGGGCCAAAGGCATAAGGTTGGTGGACGGTACTGAGATCGAGGCCCGATTAGGGGTGGTATGTGGTCATAATCCCATTGGCCTGGTCTGGGACCTGACAGGTCCTGACTACTGGCCCAACGACATTCCGAGGAAGGTGAATAATATAGAGAGGGATTTCGTTACCATTTCGTGGTACACGTGGGCCCTCAGAGAGCAGCCGGTTTATAAGGCCGAGGCCTTTGATCCGGATGTGAAAGACTCATGCTGGATCACGCTCGCAAGAAAGGGACTTGAAGTGATGTCCAACGAGGTGCATAGGCGGCTTGCCGGCGAGTGGCCTGATCCTGATGACTTTAACTTGGTCATTGCCAACTGGTCACAGTTTGCCCACGATTATTTTTCCCCGCCGGGCGGAAAGGCCACCGTCCTTACGGAGCAGTTTGTTCAGCCTGCTACGAGGTACTCTGAAGCTGAGTGGAAGGAGATAGAGAAGAGACACGCGGATGAGATCATCGATTTTTGGGGGAGGTACTGCCCCAATATTAGCTACGAAAACGTGATAGGCTATGTGCCTGTAACGCCTTACTTTACCGCAAAACACGCTCCAAATTTCGGGCCGCAGGGCAACTGGTGTGTCATAGATATGGACGGCCCGCAGCTTGGGCGTTTCCGGCCGATTGCGGAGCTTTCCGATTTGAGAAACTTCCCCATCAAGGACCTCTATCCCTGTTCATCGGCATGGCACCCTGCGGGGTCGGCTTCTTCCATGCAGGGCTACTGGGTTTATAAACTTATTGCTGAAAAACATGGGCTCAAGCAGCCGCCGGAGAAGGACTGGTCCGGGATGGTTGATAGAGTTTTTAAGAACGGAAGAGTGTAAGAAAGGAGGCTGATAATGGATAGGGCATACGAT
>JAXHTA010000231.1:0-6358 GCA_034190285.1 Thermodesulfobacteriota bacterium
TTGCTGTTTACCGCCGCCCTTCCCCTCCTTGTCCAAAAGTTTATTGTCAAGCCCAATGAACTGGCCAAAGAAACTCCCTTCATCGCCTACAATATCGATTATACCCGCAGGGCCTATAATCTGAACAGGATAAAGGAAGTCGATTTTGCCGTTAACGAAAAGCTGGGCGTGGAAGACATCAAAGAGCATGATGTGACAATTCAGAATATCAGGATCTGGGACGAACGTCCTTTGCTTCAAACCTATAGGCAGATCCAAACCATGCGTCTATATTATGATTTCAACAATGTAGATGTGGATCGTTACCTGATAAATGACCGACACAGACAGGTCATGTTGTCCGCCCGGGAGCTGGTGGTAGATCAACTTCCTCCACAGGCAAACACATGGGTCAACAGACATCTGATATACACCCACGGCTATGGATTGGCCTTAAGCCCAGTCAACGAAGTGACCGGCGAAGGACTTCCCCGCCTATTCGTCAGAGATTTGCCGCCTTCCTTTGAAGAGGATCTCAATATAGAGCGTCCTGAGGTCTACTATGGCGAGAAAACTAATGAGTACGTTCTGGTAAAGACCAAGACAGAAGAATTCGATTATCCTAAGGGGGACAAGAATGTCTACACCACCTACCAGGGCAAGGGAGGCGTTCTCATTGACTCTTTCTTTAGAAGATTATTATATGCCATTGAATTTCTGGATCCTCAGATACTGTTCACCACCTATCTGGATGCGGAAAGTAAGATTATGTATAATCGCCTGATTGAGGCTCGGTCAAGTTTGATTGCCCCATTTCTTGATTATGACGGTGACCCTTACCTGGTTGTCTCCGGGGGAAGGCTCTATTGGATACAGGACGCCTATACGACTTCTGATATGTATCCTTATTCTCTGCGGACTCAGGCCCCTTTCAAAGGCAAAAGACTCAACTACATACGTAATTCGGTCAAGGTCACGATTGATGCCTATAATGGGGACGTATCTTTCTACATTGTCGATGAAAAAGACCCTGTTGTCAGGACATATTCGCGTATATTTCCTGATTTGTTCAAGCCTTTCGATGAAATGCCCGATGATTTAAAAAGGCATCTAAGGTACCCCAAGGACCTCTTCAAGATACAGGTGGACACCTACAAGACTTATCATATGGAGGATGTACAGGTCTTTTATAACCAGGAGGACCTGTGGCAGACTCCCGATGAAATGTATGGCGGCAGCCGACAAAAGATGGAGCCCTATTATATCATCATCAAACTGCCGGAAGCAGCCAGAGAAGAATTTCTTCTCATGCTTCCTCTGACTCCTTCCAGAAAGGATAATATGATCGGCTGGTTGGCTGCCAGATGCGATATACCAAACTATGGTAATCTCTTGGTATATAAATTACCCAAGGAAAAGCTAGTCTATGGACCGATGCAGATTGAAGCGAGGGTAGATCAGCAAACCGACATCTCCCGTGAGTTGAGCTTGTGGGATCAGAGGGGTTCCAGAGTGATCAGAGGCAATCTACTGGCCATTCCTGTTAGTGAATCATTTATCTACGTCGAACCGGTTTATCTGGAAGCGAAGCAGGAAGAAAGCCAGCTGGATCCGGGGGGGCCATCCCAACCAGGAGGGTTTCCAAGACCCGGGACAAGGCGGGCATCAATTTTCCCACAAGCAGACAAATCGAGAGCGGCGTCCATTCCGGAATTGAAAAGGGTTATCGTCGCTTCCGGCAATCGTTTGATAATGGATGAAAACCTTGATAAGGCCTTATATAGGGTGCTGGGAGAGAAGATATCTCTCGAAGAATCAACTTTGCCTCCCATTCCTCGAACTCTGGATATTCATGATCTGGCACGATCAGCCTTGGGACATTACAACAGAGCTTTAGATCACTTGCGTCTCGGGAAATGGGCTGAATACGGGAAGGAGTTGGAAAAACTGGAGGAAGTCCTAATAGAACTATCCAAGCTCAGGAAGGGGAAAGAGTCGTGATTGTCAGCCTCCCACGGCCTCCTTTAACTCTCTAAGGCCCCCAACGGCGTCCGGGAAATGGAAACGAATTACTTTGCGTCCGGCATCCAACAATGCCTCGCAATCACCCACGGCCTGCGCTATTTTGAGCACACCAAAGCCAATTGACGAGCCATTGCTCCCGGCCTGATCCGGTATGGGCGTATCTTCCCACATATCAACGGTAACTTGAATGAACAATCCATGGCCTTTATCCCCCTTGTGAAGCTGACCGGTCGAATGGAGAAAGCGGGGGCCATATCCTACTGTCGTTGCCATCCGATATCTTAATTGGAGTTCTGTGCGCAGTTCCTGCAGGGCAGTATCTGTCTCCATAGTCGGCTTTATGTATGCCTGTATTGCAATGTAACTTCGTCCCATAGAATCATCCTTTCCAGGATTTGCCTGGGCGAGAAATTCTTGAATGGCCTCTTTCAGATTTCTGCAGGACAGGTCTGAATACACGGAGACTCCATCCGTACAAAATGTTGGGGTCGATGCAGGCAGCTTCCCTTGTTTCTGATAAGTGGCCACCATTTGCCTTGCCAGGACTTTGGCGGACTCCACGTTGGGCTGATCAAACGGATTGATGCCCAGAACGCTTCCGGCCACCGCAGTAGCCATCTCCCATAAAAAGCACTCTCCACCCAAATCATAAAGATCACGCAAATTTATTTGAATGACCGGATGCCTTGCCTCTATCAGGGCCTTTACCTTTTTGTCATAGCTATTGTCATTCGCCAGCCGCAAGTGAACAAAGAGTCGATCGTTGGAGTACTTATCAGGGGATGCAACCATCTCTCCAGTCACCGGCAATATACCCTTTCCATCCTTACCGGTGCTTTCGGCAATCAACTGCTCAACCCAAATACCGAAATGGGATATTGATGGAGAGACGACCAGAGTGAGCTTATCCCGGCCCAGGTCTGATAATTTTCCCATTGCGGCCCCCAGCCAGGCAGCGTTATTATCATCTGCTGCAGGACAATTACATCCTTCAGAGTTACATGCCATTATTGCCGCCCTTTCAAGAAGGATCGCAAGGTCCACACCGATGAGCGCCGCCGGCACCAGGCCAAAGTAAGACAATGCAGAGTAGCGTCCACCGATATTAGGGTCGTTGAGAAAGATCTTCCGGAACCTTAACTCCCTGGCTGTTGATTCCAGTCCGCTTCCCGGGTCCGTTATCGCGACAAAATGCCTGCCCGCATTCTCCAGGCCAACAGAATCTGCAACCCAATTAAAGAAATAATTCATAAATGAATGAGTCTCAACAGTTCCGCCTGATTTTGAGGAAACTATGAAAAGGGTTTTCTCTATATCAATGTTTCTTGCATATTCCAACACCGCCCCAGGGTCGGTACTGTCGAGCACGGCCAAATCAAGATATCCGTCCTTGACTCCAAAGACCATGCGATACATCTCCGGCGCCAGGCTGGAGCCGCCCATTCCCAAAAGCAGAGCATATGTGTATCCGGCCGCACGGACTTCTTTCACCAGAGCTGTGATTTCGGGAATGGCATCTGTCATAATGTCAGGGCTGTGCAGCCAGCCTAGTCTATTGCTGATTTCCGCTGGATCATCTTTCCAGACCGTATGGTCGTGGGCCCATATCCGATTCATGACACTGTCGTTCCGTAAATGAACCAACTCATCCTCCACCAATAATTGAAAATCGTGGAGGTACGCGGTGAGGTCCCCCTTGTTTGCAGCCAAATATGCACCTTTTTCCGAGATACCGGCCATGACTGATTCAAAGGATCTCGCAGATTCATTGACACCATCAGCCTGTAGTCTATTGGCAATAGCTGATAGATCAATTCCCAGAGTGGAGAGTTGTGTGAGAAGAAGTCTCGCCTTCTCTAAACCTTTGGTCAATGTAAGATCAACGGCACCGTGATCGAGAAAGGCACACAGAGTGGCAGGAGGTACTGCACTTACAGTGTCAGGTCCTATTAATTCTTCCACATAGAGGATATCGGGGTACAGGGGGTTCTTGGTCCCAGTCCCAACCCACGAAAGGCGTTGTACTCGAGCGCCTTTTTCTGACAGATCCTCCCAGCGCCGTCCCCTGAAGATGTCCCGAAATGCGATATACGCTGCCTTTGCATTGGCAATGGCTATTTTCCCCTGTAGTTGGCTGTTTCCAATCTTTTTCAGCTCAAAATCAACCGCGGAATCAATCCTGTTGACGGAGAAGGATGCCACTGACGCCACTGAGGAAACATCGTGGCCGCAGACTACCGTGGGGCCATTGGCGGCCAATTTCTCCAGTCCCAGCAGATAGGCCTCTGCCACGGCCCTGTAATTCTCAACACTTAAGATAAGGCCGACGTTTACGTTGACGCCAGACCCGATCAAGTCGGTGATTGCCGGGATTCCGGCCGGTGTTGCGGGTATTTCAATCATTATATTGGGTAGATTAAAGGCCTCAAATAATCGTTTTGCCTCAGAGATGGACGCCACAGTATTATTTGCTGATCTCGGACTTACCTCCAGGCTGACATACCCATCCCTTCCTTCCGTTGTCTCATAGACAGGCCTCAAAAGGTCCGCGGCCTTTGAGAAATCCTGCAGCATAAGGGTTTCATAGATATCTTCGGGTGGTCTGTTCTCTTCTATGAGGAGCTTCAGCTCATCATCATAATCTGCGCTTCCTGCAATGACTTTTTCAAAGAAGGAAGGTCTTGAGGTGATACCTCTCAATCCCCTGTCAATCAACGTCTGTAATTCACCGGAGAAAAGAAACGAACGACGAATATAATTGCACCAGATTGACTGACCCAGGTCAGCCACCCCACTCATCTTCGACACGGCTATCCTCCTGGTATTTGTATGAATGCTGCCTTAAAGCCATCCTCTAGACCCCAAGAATTCTATTCGATCAACTGATAATCATGTAATTTCTCAAAAAATCAGGGTATATCCTCCTATCCAAGGGTCATCCGGGCCCCTTTTGTCTTTCCGGACTTTTTGAGTATTTGCATAATCATTTTCTATGCAAGAATCTCGCCTCTGTCCACCGAATATCAAAAGATAAACGTCCATTTGACATAAAATAGACTTGCACGGGCCTTCAGATGACCTTGGCACATCCAGTCATTTACCACCTGCCTGATTCTATGTAAACTCAAAATCTGAATGATGTCCCCCTTCTCTCTGTCTCTTGTGATTCATTTGAGACAAGATGTCCCACAGATAACAAAAAAACCCCGCTTGTCCGACCGTTATGGACAATCCGGCTCCTCGTTATACCTCAAAATCCTGTATAATCAATATGTTAGTGAAGCATAGATGTTCGGCACATTTTTTGCGTTACTTGATACAATAAGGCGAACTTTAAATATATTTTACCGGAATGGTTTGAATAACGTGAAATAATCTAAAGGGAGGAAAAGGAGGTGAATATAATGTTGGGATTGAAATTTGCAATCATTCATCTCGTCATCGGCCTTGCCATTTTTCTTTATCTGGCAGGAATAAAGTTGCGAGGGAAATTCCATTCTGATCCGTCAAATGACTAAGATCAAGGCATATCACCAGGCCGGACTGGACAGAGTTCATTTCGGTCTGGTGAATGGCTCTAACGCCCAATGAAGATAACCGATGAAATATTCCAGGTAGGCGGCGGTGGACTGACGTCTCCTGAGGATGCCGCCATCTATCTAATCAATTTCGGAGAAGGGGCCGCGCTTGTAGATGCCGGATGCGGCAGGTCGCTGGAAAAAGTCCTCAATAACATGAAAACATGCGGGGTGCGCCCGGAACAGATTGACTACCTATTGATTACTCACTGTCACTACGACCATACAGGAGGGACTAAGGGGATTAAAGACCTTACCCAATGTCAGGTGGTTGCCCACGAACTGGATGCCCAGTATCTTGAAAAAGGTGACAATACCGTTACTGCCGCAATATGGTACGGAGCGTCGTTTGAACCCTTCTCTGTTGACAGAAAACTAACCGAAAAGGAGGAACAGATCGTCCTTGGAGACAGGCACGTAAAGGCAATTCACACACCAGGGCATTCCCCCGGCTCTGTAGTCTATGTCGCTGAAAGCGGGGGGCTCAAGGTCCTTTTTGGTCAGGACATACACGGTCCTTTGGATGCCAGGATGCTTTCCAATCGAGAAGACTATCTTCATTCCCTCAGCCTCCTTGTCTCACTGAAAGCTGACATCCTGTGTGAAGGCCATTATGGCGTTCTTAGAGGAAGAAGCGAAGTGGAAGGATTCATCACCTCTTTTGTGACCGGGGCTGGAGGCCCGTAAAAGCTAAATTGTTCTTGCCTACGATGGCGCGGACAAGAAGAGATAGTCGCTAAGTAACTGGCAGTGGATATTTGTTTTTTCATGCAACT
>JAXHTA010000232.1:0-6276 GCA_034190285.1 Thermodesulfobacteriota bacterium
CTCAAATAGAGCGCCTTCTTGATACCTTTGTCCACCCTCTCTTTCATTGAAGTGTATCCCTCTCCTTCGGGATAGACATAGTTGTATTAGAGATCGACCGAGTGACTTGTGGCTCATCCCCCCGAAATAGGAAACGGTGATGGGGATGAGGGGGTAGACGCACGGGGTGAGATTGAGGGCCAGCCCCCCCAGGAAAATCCCTATCAGGGTCAGCCAGAGACTTGGACCCGATTCCCAACCGAAGACCTGTCCACCAAAGGCGGGACCTCCATCTTCTGCTTGAAACATCTCTTGGCTCAGAAGTTCGGCACCGGCCCCCCGGGGAACGACAAATAAGGAAATGAGGACCGGCGTATCCTCCGGACGCAGGCAGGATTGGGATGAACATGCCTGGTAAGACAGCCTGCCCTGTATCTCATGTTTGCCTAAGGTGGCCTCTTTGCTGACCACCAGACCGGCCCTGACCACAAGTTCCCCTGAGAAAACATCCACTTTCTCTTTTGCATAAGCGAATCTTTTTCTCTCAGGTTCGGGAAAGCGGATTTCCTCTATACTGACCCCAAGAGACCGAGGGAAAAAAAGCACTGTGGGGATGAGACCGTCTTCGCTTTCTCCTGTGCCGTGGATATACCAGGGACCGGAGATGCTGACTTTGAAAACAATCGGATAGGTCCCGCCGGCAGGATACTGATTCCGGGAGTGTATGACATCTACTTCGGCAATGCCGCACCAGACGGGCAGAGGGCAGGACAGGAGGGCCGCAAAGAGAAACAGGCAGACACGTATCACAAGGCTGCACAGCGGTGCTCTAATCATTTCGATTCCGGTCATATAGCGTTATCTCGAATATCGCGCTTTTCAATGCTCAAGTCTTGCCACGCTACGAGTGCAAAAAGCAATCGCTAATCTCCTGGACATGCGCATTGTCTACCAGATGGGGTAGGGAATCGGGGCTGAAATCCAATTTGCTGAATAGCTTTGTTTCGATCTTCTTGCAGAGATCAAAATTCATTCTAATTGCCTTGCAGATCCGCTCCTGATTTCTGCCATATCGCCCAATGATGTAGGCCAGCCGCTCTTCCAAAGTCACTATCCTGTCGTCATTCACGCGCTTGTCCGCATAGAACACGATCTCTTTTTCCGAACACTTCGTGTTCAGATCATAACTCTTCAGGATAACATGCTCTCCCACGATATTGGCGATTTCGTCGAGATGATTTTGAAGACATATCTGTCTCCCCATCTCAGAATGGTCCTCGCCGGTCTTCAAAGAGGCGGTCTTGCCTATGTCATGCAGGAGGGCCCCGGCAATGGTTTTTTCAACAGAGAGGTCCAATCCGGCATCCCTAAGACCTCCTGCAATCAGGTAGGCCGCTCCGGCAACGGTCAAAGAGTGGGCCTTGATATTCTCAAGCATCTGGTACTTGTCCATGAGACGAAAACAGACTTCAACCGACGGGATCATTGTCAACCTCGCAACCATTGACATGCACTTTGTCTGCAACTTCTAAAGAGGTTTTAGGATTCCCTTCTGTCCAGGGGACTGCGCGGGGCCCTATCCTGTCTTCCCGAACCCCTTGAAAATCTACCTCTTTCCATCTGAAATTATCAGTTCATAACCCGCTGTGCAAGCAAAAACCGGATCAAGTGCCGTGCAAAGAAAGGCCTAGGAAAGTTGACAAAAGTCGTGGTTTCCGCTAAGTTCATGGGCAAAACTAATACTAGGTCTTAGAGGAGAGCAACTATTACCGATTTCTCGCAAAATAGCGTTCAGATAACCACCTTCCATATACTCAGGCAAGAGCGGAAGCACTTGAGATCCGAACTCAGGCTTCACTCGAGGTGGAAGAAGACGGTTGTGATTATCCCGTTGCTTGCCAGTGAATACACTGATCCTGGTAATCTTCCCATATTTCAGAATATTCTGAGACAACTAAAATCCATTACCTACGTTTCAAGGTTCATTTTCGGCCTGGATAAAGCCACTGAGAAAGATGCCCTTGTGCTTAGGGATCTGATAAGATCTTCCGGAATAAAAAATCATTTGATCCAGTGGAACGACGGCCCGGGGTTCGGCGGCATTTACAGACAACTGAACGAGGCAGGGTTCAATATCAATGAGCCAGGGAAGGGAAAGAACATGTTTCTTTCTTTTGGAGTAGCTATCGCCCTGGGTGCCGAATCCGTCGGACTGATCGACGCCGATATAAGGACCTTTAGAAGGGAGCAGGTGGATCGCCTGTTTTATCCGGTTGTTGTTTTGAACTATGATTTTTCAAAGGCCTTCTATGCCCGTATTACGGATAGGAAGATATATGGGCGAGTGAAGCGGCTTCTCCTGGATCCCCTATTGCTTTCCCTTAAAAGGAAATTCACGGAAAGCAAACAGGACAAGATGCTGCACATTATCGAATTTCTCCTGGGCTTCAATTATCAGCTCTCGGGCGAGGTCGCCTTTCATGTGGATCTCTTAAAGAAAATGCGCTTTGCCACAAACTGGGGGGTAGAGATCTTCACCTTGGTCGAGGTCTACCGTAAGGCCTCTTCTGTGGCGCAGGTGATGTTCTCTGAAGACCCATTTGATCATAAACACCAAGAAATCTCTCCGAAAGATCAAACAAAAGGCCTTAATCGAATGGCCATAGATGTTGTCACTACCCTGATGAACGCCATGATCATAGAGGAAGGCCTTGAGATTTCCGATACCTTCTTCAGAGACCTCGCCATCACATACCAGGCCGTTGCCGAAGAACAGATCAAGAAATACTCGGATGATGCAAGTTTCAGCGATCTCAATTACGACCGAAACGTCGAGGAGTATTTGATTAAGAACGTCTTTGGAAATTCGATCCTGCGAGCGGGTGAACTCCTTACCTCACCGTACAAAATAACAGAAAGGTTCTTGAGGTTGGTGAATTCTCATTCGGAATTCCGACCCTTTCTGGATAACGGCCTTGCCGAGGCCATTCTGGATGTTGAGCGCAAGACGGAACAGAGAGTGTTTGAAATGCCCCAGACCGTTTCATGGGAACGGGTATCCAACAAGTTGCCAAGGATCTTCTACGACCTGATTGAAGCGGTAGAGAGTGAAAAAAAACGTTTTTCCTAGACGCAGAGAGTACGCCTTTCATGGAAAACAACTCCCTTCCCAGGGTGCCGCAGACTCCATTTTTCGTAATTCTTACTGACCTGGACGGGACTCTGCTGGATAACGAAACCTATGGATGGAAAGATGCCCAACCGGCCCTTGATCTGTGCAAAAGGCTCCGTGTTCCGGTCGTTCTTGTCTCCAGCAAGACAAGGGCGGAAATGGATGTCTTTCACCTCGAATTGTCGTTATCCGCACCGTTCATTTCTGAAAACGGCGGCGGCATTTTTTTTCCAGGCGAGACCTTTAGTGCCCCTGCACCTGGCAGATCCCTTGACAAGGGCCTATGGAAATGCTCCATTGGTCTTACGTATAACCGTTTGGTCAGGGGCCTGCAAGAAATCCGTGATGAATTGGGTTGGAACATCAAGGGCTTTTCAGACATGGACGTCGAAGAGATTTCACGCCTTACCGGCCTTGACCGCGAGACCTCCCATCTCGCCGCCATGAGGGAGTTTGACGAGCCGTTTATCATAATAGAACAGGAAGCGCCTGATTTGAGTGCCCTTTTTAGAGCCGCTGCGCAAAGGGGCATGATGGTCACGGTCGGAGGAAGGTTTTATCATCTCAAGGGAAAAAATGACAAAGGAAGGTCAGCGGAAAAGGTCATTTCCTGGTACAAAAAGTCTCATGGAGAGGTCGTCTCCGTTGCCCTTGGAGACAGTCCGAATGACTTTCCTATGCTGGAACGAGTGGATTATCCGGTCCTTATCCGTTCACAACGTGATTTTCCAACGTTAAAAAAAACGATCCCACGGCTGAGGGTTACCCGCGAGATGGGTCCGAAGGGCTGGAATTCGGCTGTCCTGGACATACTGAAAACAAGGGAATAAGAGGATATCGATGTCTGATAGGTTCGAAACTGAGAATAACCCCAAGAACATAAAGAGGGCCGACATAGTTGTATGTATACCGTCCTATAATGAGGCGGACTCCATCGGCTACCCCACCATCCAGGCCGATATGGGACTGGTCAAGTATTTCGGTGACAAATCATCGGTCATTATCAATTGTGACAACAACTCTCCGGATAAAACCAAACAGGCATTTCTTGATACCCCGACCGATGTGCCGAAGATCTATCTCACCACCGCCCCTGGTGTAAGAGGCAAAGGGAACAATTTTAAGAACCTCTTCCAGAAGGTTGTTGATCTCCAGGTAAAGGCCGTGGTTGTAGTTGATGCGGACTTAAAGAGTATTACACCTGAATGGATAAGTCACCTGGGCGAGCCGCTCTTCAATGGATTCTCCTATGTGGCTCCCTTGTATGTCAGGCACAAATATGACGGCACAATCACTAACGGAATTGCGTATCCCATGACAAGGGCCCTATATGGAAGAAGGGTGCGCCAGCCAATTGGCGGGGATTTTGGCTTCAGCGGCAAGCTGGGGGCCGTCTATCTGAAAAGCACAGGGTGGGACGAGGCAGTTGCCAATTTCGGGATCGATGTCTGGATGACTACTCTGGCAATTAACCAACGGGTTCAAATCTGCCAGTCCTTTATGGGAAGGCCCAAAATACATCGAACCAAGGATCCGGGGGCCCATTTGGGGCCAATGTTCAGGCAGGTGGTCGGCACTATCTTTTCCTTGATGGGGCATTTTGATTCGGTCTGGACAAAGGCCAAATATAGCAGACCTACAGCCATTTATGGCTTCGGCCTTGGAGAGGTGGAACTGCCTCCCAAGGTAGAGGTGGACACGAAGAGTCTCATTAACAAATTTCACCAGGGTTTTGGGGAGTATAACGAGACCTGGAAGCAGGTACTTACGCAAGACGTATACAAGAAGCTACTGGAAATCATGGAAATGAATGAGGCTGAATTTGATTTCCCCACCGACTTGTGGGCAAGGGTCTTGTTCGACTTGGCCGTCTCATATCGGGATGCCGTAATTGACCGCGATGTGATGATGGATTCTCTTATACCCCTCTATTTCGGTAGAACCCTCTCCTTTGTGAAGAGGACCAAAAGGATGTCCATCATGCAGGCGGAACAGGCAATTGAAGATGATTGCATGACCTTTGAATTGACAAAGCCGTACTTGCTTCAAAGGTGGAAGAAAAACGCGGGTTAATCTATCGAACCAGGACAAGCCTGACATCCATTACATTAGTGTTTGTTGGGCCAGTTATAAGCAGGTCTTTTGTC
The DNA here is from genome assembly GCA_034190285.1 of Thermodesulfobacteriota bacterium. Taxonomy (GTDB): domain Bacteria; phylum Desulfobacterota; class DSM-4660; order Desulfatiglandales; family Desulfatiglandaceae; genus JAXHTA01. The sequence goes on from JAXHTA010000232.1 coordinate 5,299, forward strand.
TTTTCAAGAAAACGGTAGGCGTCATTATTATCCAGAACATCCGCCGCTTCCATTCCCGAGTCTTTTCCCCGTCTCACCGAGAGAGGGTCTACCACGGCCCCTGCCGCGTCTGTGGGACCGTCGTTGCCGTCCGTACCGCCGCTTAGGACAACCACCCTGGGAGGAAGTCCTGAAAGGTCCAGGGCAGCGGCCAGGCAGAATTCCTGATTTCTTCCTCCAAGTCCATTGCCCCGAATAGTCACTGTGGTTTCGCCCCCTGAAATAATACATGCGGGAGGAGGAACCGGTCGGCCCGTCTTTAAAATCTCCTTTGCAATGGCACTGTGAACCAGCGCCACCTCTCTGGTTTCGCCTTCCACCACAGAGGAAAGGATCAGGGTCTCATATCCAAGATCCATGGCCTTGCGCCCTGCCGCCTCCAGTGCGATCATATTACTGCCGACGACAAAATTAAACACCCGCTTAAATATCGGATCATTGGTCTTGGGTGTTTCGCGTATTTGCCCCTCCAGGCCCGCCCGAAGGTAATCTCGAATTGTGGCCGGAATATCCCCTAAGTCGTATTTTCCGAGGATACTCCATGCCTGCTCAAACGTAGAGCTGTCAGGAGTAAAAGGGCCTGAGGCAATCACGTCAATCCTGTCCCCCACTACGTCCGACAGCATCAGGTTAACCGTGGTCGCCGGGGCTGCGGCCCTCGCCATCTGTCCACCTTTGGTTGATGAGATGTGCTTTCTAACGGCATTGATTTCATTGATACTGGCCCCGCAAGCCAGTAACACCCGGGTGAGTTCCTGTTTTTCCGAAAGAGTGATGTCCCCGGCAGGGCAGGGCAGCAATGCGGAACCCCCTCCGGATATCAGTGAAAAAACAAGCCAACAACCCGCGAGCAATGAACATGGCGATGCTCGGTTTCCTCTCTGCGTTCCTTGAGTTGAGCAGCGAAGGGTGGACAGATACCATGCGTCGCAGGCTGCC
>JAXHTA010000233.1:0-6182 GCA_034190285.1 Thermodesulfobacteriota bacterium
TAAACAAGACGGCAAAGCCGTACCACAGAGTATAAACCACATAGAAGATCAAAGAAATGACGACAAGGCCCGTACGGTCAGTGATTTTTTGAGGCTCAATTTTATAGTAGTTGTAAGAGGTCTCCACAGCCTTTTTCTTCACCAAGTCGACTATCTTTGCTTCTTTGAATTTCTTTTGATTCTTAAGTCCACTTTCCATGCGCGCAAGTGCCGTCCACCAGTCAAAAAGTACCAGCCTTTCGTCATAGCTGTATTTGCCGGAGATTCCTTTCCCGTCATTGTGATACATCGCGTCCGCGTCGGAAAGGCAATTTTCCAATATCTTCCCGAGATCACCGGTTACTTTCAGCCCGGCTTCTGCAGAAGCTGCTTCGGCACCCCCCGCCTCGAAAAGGGCGGCCGCGCGTTGCGCTTGTCTATGGTCTTTCATAGAGATTTCGATGCTCACGTATGTACCAAGGAACCCTTCGCTTTCATCTTTGACCTTCGGGATGTAATAGGCCGAGCCCTTCGAAATTGAATTATACAAGGCGTCCAAGAACTCCAAGGCGTTGTTTCCCTTGAAAACCGGCAAAAACATTATCACCAAGACGACCAAAAAGGCGATGAATAACCCTAAGCCGAAAAACAATCTCCTTTTGTGTCCGATCATGATCTCGCCCCCTCTCCTTTCAGGACAGAAATATTTTTCAGAAAAGTACCGATCACCCAGACCCCGAACCCGACGATAACGATGAAGAAGGCCCAGACCCCAATAGCATCCAAGACCTCGCCTGCCTGTCTTGAAAGGGGGATTATTCCCATATCGCCCAACTTTGCCGGCAGAGCGAAGATACGATTAACAAACCCTGCCAGCACGGCCATGGCGTAAAAGCCGCGGATGGTGATGCCCGGTACTACCTTTGTGACCATGGCTCCGATCTGAATGCCGACCAAGGATCCCAAAAGCATGCCTATTGCCAAGGTGTAAAATATAAAACCGTAGATTGCGTACTGACTTATTGCTGCGTAGCCGGCTGTAAAGATGATCTGAAAGATGTCCGTTCCAACCGTGGTCATGGAGGAGACTCCGAGCATGTAGACAAATATTGGGAAGGTCAAAAAACCGCCTCCTACACCCATGATACCTGCCGCCAGCCCAACAAGTGCTCCACTGATCACAAGAAATAACCACGAAATGCTCCTCCCTCCGGGGGCAAAATCATGATCAAATCTGACCATTGGGGGAATGTTCATGGACTGGAGTTTCTGAGGCAGATTGCCGACCTCCGCCCCTTCCACTTTTCCTCCGCTTGTACCCCCGCCTCCATGTGGGGGCTGCACAGCTGCCTGGGCCTTTCTTGCCTTAAGAAAGTCAATCATGGCGTAAGTCCCCAGAAAACCCAACATGAGGGAATAGATCGTCGTAATAAAGGCATCGCTCAGTACAGGATTGATTTCATAGAGGACGCGATTCACCAGACCTCCGATCGTCGCCCCTATGATGGCGCCTATCAAGAAAACCACGGCCAGTGGGACAGAAACGTTCCCGAGCTTCCTGTGTAGTACGCTCCCCATGATGGCCTTGGCAAAGATGTGAAAAAGGTCTGTTCCTACCGCCAATATCCCCTTGATGCCGGCGCTCATTAGGGCAGGTGCGATGACAAAACCACCTCCTGCCCCGATGCAGCCTGTAATCAGGCCTGCGCAGAGTCCGATAAGTATTGAAACGGCAAGAATGCCTGTCGAATAAAAGGCAGGGGTGTATGCCTTCTTGCCTCCCAAGACCTTGGGAAGCGCTTCGCCAATCTGATCAGCGAATGCAATACCTCCCAAAAGGACTGGAACAGCAAGCAAACCAAGTATGAGTAAACGTTTTTTGTCAGCAAATATGTTGCTAGACATCTCCAATTCCCATCTGGCGTGGGCCCTTGCGCCCATCATCATGAATCCACCCAATTGCTTAAAGAAATTCATCCTATCACTCAGCCTCCCTTTGCAGTATATGATTGACAATCCTTAAGAAAGAACTGTTGTGGCCTTTTCCCATCGCCCCGGATTCACCTATTCCCCTGTATTGTTCATTCTTGTTTTTGCAATGACCGTTTTTTGTACGCATCCTGAAGCTTGTACACAAGGTCATCAATTTCGACGGGCTTCATCAGATAGTCAAAGGCCCCTATCTCCATTCCTTCGACGGCTACCTCTACGCTCGCATGGCCTGTGAGCATAATTACCTCAATCAAGGGATGTCGGCGTTTTATTTCCCTCAGGGTCTGAATACCGTCCATCGCAGGCATCCTCACATCCAAGACCACCACATCCACCTTGTGTTGGTCCAGCCACTCAAGGGCTTCTTCACCGCTTTTTACTCCGGCCACATTCATGTTGCGCTTTTCCATGCGCTTTATCAATGTGTTCAAGAAGTCCACTTCGTCATCGACGAGCAATATGCTGAAGTCACTCAACTCAACCACCTCCCGTTTCTGTGAGCGCTTCCTTTATTTTTTTAATAAGATCTTCCAGCTCACAGGGTTTAGTGAGATAATCAAAGGCACCATACCTTATCCCTTCTCTCGCCGCCTGTTCGGAGCCGTGGCCGGTGAGCATAATAACAGGCATGTGAGGCACCATTTTTTTAAAGACTCTGAGGACCTCTATTCCATCCATGTCTTCCATTTTCAGATCGAGAACCGATACATCAAAGTCTTTCTTGCGAAGTTCCTGAATGGCATCGGTACCATTTAATGCCTTTGTGACATCAATGTTTCTCTTGATCATTCTGTTGGAAAGAACATTTACGTAGGCTTCTTCATCATCAACAAGCAGAAGTCTGATTCGCTTGCTCCCGTCGCCGTCTCTCTCAGGCATAATCTCTCCTCCAAGAGCGCCACTAGTGACCTTGTCTTTAGGTTTGTTCTTTTACCTGACGGCTCAATTGTCTGGAATATGAGCCGGTCACTATTGACCGGCTTCATCAGATCATTAAAGTCTCCGAATATATGGTCCCGGGCTCGGCTGTATCCCCCTTATGTTCGTGGAGCGGAAGATTGATCTTAAAGGTGGTTCCGACGTCCAGCTGGCTATGAACAACAATTTCTCCACCCAGTTTCTTGATAATGCCATAACAGATAGACAAGCCCAATCCTGTGCCCTTTCCGACCGGTTTGGTTGTAAAAAAAGGGTCAAATATCCTGGGTAGGTTGGCTGCCGGAATCCCGGGGCCGGTATCAGCCACTTCGATTACAACACTACCTCCCTCAACTCTGCTCGTTATGTTGATTTCCCCCCCCGTCTTCTTCATTGCATCGAGTGAGTTATTAATCATATTGAGGAGGACCTGCTGCAATTCCGTCTCAGACACTCGTATAAGGGGCAGGTCCTTGTACAGGTCAGTATTAATAGTCACATTATCATATTTAGCTCTCTGGGCCGAGAGGGCGACTATCTCTTCGACCAGGTCGTTCAGTTGTATGTCTTGAATTCTGGAATCGGTCTTTCTTGCAAAACTCAGGAGCTTATGTGTTATCTCCTTGCAGCGTTTTCCCTGTGTCCGAATCTGGTCCAATGCCCTTCTAAATTCACCAAGGTTTTCTCCTTCCTGAAACTCTTCCTCTTCCAGAAGGTCCCCTATCCAGCCCGCCTCTTCAACCATGATCGCGACCGGGTTGTTGATTTCATGGGCTATTCCGGCGGCCAACTCACCAACTGACGCCAACTTACCCGTTTCAACTATTTGCTCATTCATCATCTGTTTTTCCTGCTCAATTTTAGCCATACGGCTGGCCATACCTTTTACCCGGACCAAGGCAAGGCCTATCGATCCCATGGCGCCCAACAGGATGATAATGAGAGTCACTCTAAATGCCTTTCGAATATCTGAGAAGACATCGGAAGATCTTTGTTGATACACCAGGAGCCAGTCTCCATTCTTAAGAAAGGCCGATACATAAATGTTCTTGTGCCCTGTGTCATCCTTCTTCTCAAAGATGTGTATTTCATGCGCCGCCGTTCCTTTGAGCAAATCCATATAAGGTCTTCGGCTGGGCGTGGTATCCAAAGGCGGCTTGGTTTGAAATTCGGCATCCCGGTTGATGATATAGGCAAATCCCGTTTCCCCTACACGAATATTCTCAACAAGGGTATTAAAAGCTCCGAAGTCTATCGTGGCCCTCAATATCCACTCTTCTCCCCGCCAACGCTTTTGAACCGCTACAATGAAGTGAGGAAGACCGCGCAGACCCAGAAAGACGTCGCTGATAACATATTCGTTTTTCATGGCGTTTTGAAACCAGGCGGTTTCGGAATATTGGGCCTTGCCCAATTTAAACGGCCCGGCATAAGCGACCTGCGTACCCTCTCTGTTAATGACGCCCAAATCTACAAAAACGGGCCCAAACCCATATTGCAGATCTGCAAGCCGGTCCTGCAAAAAAGCCTCATCATTCATTTGTTCGCATTCAAACGTCTGGGCCAGTACCCTGATATCTCCCAGCTTTTCATTCAGAAAACTATCAATATTCTGTTTATGCTTTTTTACTAGTGTTACGAGGTGGTCAAGGACCTTTTCATGGTAGGAAGAGCGAAACTGGTACAGGATAATTCCACTTGCCAGGATCATGGGAATGACGGAAACAATGACGACAGTCAAAATCCTGTTTATGACCAAGGAGGAGTAGTCGTCTTGACTCTTATATACTCTGTCTGCCATAGGAGAAACCTGCAGAAGTACTGAATCCGGTCACCTCCAGGAAAGGGCCTCCAAAAAGGGAGCGACATCTTCCGGTAAAGCGCTTCTCTCTTTTTTGGAGGCCTCACGATAGAGCTTTTGAAAAAGGCCCCGGTGTGCAGAATGTCTATTGACTCATGAAGGCGTAAAACACGGGAAAAATCCTTGGCTCTTGGCCTTTCCGGACATTATTCCAGACCGTGCGTTGACATTGCTTCCCTGACCTTGGCTTCCCTGATTTTTTCTTCGTGATCTCGTTTTTTCTTGGTAGCCTCCTCTACTTTCAGCACCAGCTGTTCAATATCGCAAGGTTTCATCAGGTAATCAAAGGCCCCCAACTTCATACCCTCGATAGCCGATTCCACGGTTGCATGGCCCGTGAGCATAATTACCTCGGCCAGAGGGAATCCTTTCTTGATCTGCGTCAGTGCTTCGAGTCCATCCATGCCGGGCATTTTGACATCCAGGATGACAACATCGGTATTTCGATTCTTGTCCAGATGTTCCAGGGCTTCATCTCCACTGAACGCAGTGATTATTTCAAGATCTCTTTTCAGCAGACGCTTGGTCATCGTTTCTACAAAAGGGACCTCATCATCGACTAACATCACCAACGGTTTCATCATAGCCATTTTTCACCTCTTTACATTGTCTATAATGTCTATAATTGACAGCTTGTCCACAAGTGTGCCGGAAATCCATTTTTCTATCGGGCGTTGCTTTCCAACACGCCTTTGGCCGTTTCAAGAATTTCTGGAGGAAATCCAATGATATTATACATGCCTAAGAATCCGACGACCCAGACCACGGCCATGGAAAGGACAAAGAGCACAAAGCCGTATTTCACAAAGTCCATGGGATGAATCATCTTTTCTCCTGAATCAGGATAGACGCCCAGGCCGTAAACAATGGCGTTGTTAGGCGTGCCGACAATCAAAAAGTGAGCAAACGAAGTGGCAAAGGCCACGGCCATGCCTGTTGCCCATGGCTCCCCCGCAACACCGGTCATAATTCCCATGGGGATTACTATTGGACCCAAGAGAGCTGTTGTCCCGGCGTCGGACATGAAGTTGGTCATCAGACCGGACAGGCTGGAAAGTCCCACCCACAGGCCAAACCCCTCGGCCATGTTGATGGCTCCAAGAATTGCCAGAAAGCTTTTGGCAAGCCACATGGCGGCGCCGCTCTCCTTTAAAAGGGCGCCCAGGGTCAAGGCCCCGCAGTACATAAACCAGGCGTCCCAGGATATTCCGTTGAGGATCTTTTTCCATTCCGTGGTTTTAAACAAGACCGGTATCAAAAGAGCCAGGAGCGACGGGCCTCCGAGTCCGAGTTCTTCTCCACCCACGATCCAGAGCAACAAGATCAAGATAAGCATACCAAATGTGACATACTCCGCATATGTCATCTTGCCCATTCTTTTCGTTTCTTCTTTAATGGCCGCAAGACCTGGGGTGAGATCTCTGGTCTTGAT
>JAXHTA010000234.1:0-6138 GCA_034190285.1 Thermodesulfobacteriota bacterium
AAGATTTCTCACAATACAGAAATATCATTTCTATAAAACTCTTCGAAACAAACATAGGCCAACCAGCGGGTGAACTTGAGCGGGGATAAATAGCCGTTTGCGAGGTTGAAACGTCCGCCATCTTTCCAGGTTCTTTTTAACAATGTATTCCAAAAACCCGCCAAGTTACCCTTAACGTTCTGCATACCCTCAATATGCACTTGACCATGATGAAATGGTATGATATATAATACCACATGAAAATCGTTATTGATACAAATGTACTGTTCACTGCCCTGAAATCCCGTAATGGTGCCTCATACAAACTGATTTCACTTTTGCCGAGCAAAAGAGTTTCGATAGTGTCAACGGTCGTTTAAAAGTGAGCCACCTTCGTCCTTATTTTTGTTTCCATCCAATGCTTCGTCGGCAGTTTTTCCCATCAGTCTATAACTATTTCCCCGTATATTAACAACCGTACTGTGATGTAATAAACGATCCAGGATTGCCGTGACGATCACAGGATCATGAAACAATTCCGTCCAGTCAAAGAAAGCCTTATTCGAAGTGATAATGGTGCTGGCCTTTTCATATTGGTTGGCAACAAACCTGAGGAACAGGTTGCACTCTTCACGGTTCACGGGGGTATTGCGAAGCTGCGAAGCTGGGGACGGTCATATGAAAATAAGTAAGTTGACATGGGAGTATAAGATGTGCTAAGAAATATCCATGTCAAGATTAGCCCGATTAGACGCCCCCGGTGTGCTCCACCATGTTATTATTCGAGGTATCAAACGCCGGAATATTTTCGAAGACAACAAGGATCGGGATAATCTATTAAGACGTCTTGGGGAATTATTGCCGGTTACCAAGACTTCGTGCTATGCCTGGGCAATGTTGTCCAACCATGCCCACTTTCTTTTGCTTACTGGAAGAACGGGGCTTTCAATAGTAATGAAAAGATTGCTGACCGGATATGTGGTCAGTTTTAATCGTCGTCACCTGCGTCATGGGCCTCTTCTTACGATTGCAGAGCGTGTATGCGAGATATATAAGGTGGAGAAAGAAGACATTTATTCCAGGAGCAGGCATAAGGTGAAGTCCGGCGCGAGATCCTTTTTTTTTGGGCTGTGAGAGAACTTGGCTATAGGCAAAGTGAGTTGGCGAAAAAGCTTGGGTTGACTCAACCTGTTGTGGGGTATGCTGTTAGAAAAGGGGAAGCAATCTCAAAGTCAAACAATTATCAGATCAAAGACTGAGTTGGTTAGTTTCCTATGACCGTCCCCAATAAGCTTGTTTTGGGTTTTTTTGGTAAAAGGGTTCGTGAAGCGATAAAAGGATATGTAATCTATGTTGAAAAAGGTATTGGCGTGGGTAGACGGCCTGAGTTGGTAGGGGGAGGTTTGATCCGAAGCTTTGGCGGTTGGGATGAAATCAAGAAGATGAGGTTGAGGGGACAGGATCGCATCAAGGCTGTGTTTGAATTGGGAATGCCTATGGTGGATTTGGCTAGGAGATTTGGCATAACGCCTGCCGCTGTCAGTTATGCAGTTCAACGAGGAGAGAAAATGGCAAAGGAGCGAGGTTACCAGCTGGAGACTTGAGTTACTTGAATATTTAACGTCGTGCCCCATGTCACACGGCGCGCGAGTCGCAGCCTTTGAAACAACGAATTTGAAGCTCATGAAAGGAGATACGGGTATGTTATCTTTGATCTGGCCATTTTACCGATGGCATATAGACTTTTCGCTGGGAATTGTCGCCCTGTTGGTTTTGGCTATGGTTCCTGACGCTCTTGCCGGCGATTCCCTTGATTTTCTTCGTATGTTCCAGAAAAACAAAATGCCCAGTAATCAAAAAATTCGTCAATCTTATTCCAACTTTACTTACAAGCCATATGAACGTGAAGATCTTTCCTTTAATATACTGATACCCAACAATGACTGGCGCGATACTCCCATATCCATAGAACCTGAAACCCTGCAGCAGGATACCCAGCAACTGATACCTCTTGCCAAGCAAATGGCTCCGGAGAAAGAAAAAGGTGAAGCCAAGATTGAAGTGGGTTACATGCGCTTGAGCATGGAATTGGCTCTCCATGACTATGTTAATATTTTTCTGCAACACAATATGGACTACTTTAATATCCTTATGCGCAGAAAGGGCCATTATTCTATGCGTGCAATTGAAGAATTGTTGTTAACATCTGAACAGGACTCGAAAAGCTACATGGCACGGCTGACCTTTTCCCGTCATGGCGACCGCGTCTTCTTGGTGTCATGCTCAGCCCTTGAATCAGAATTTATGCGTTATGCTGAAAACTTTACAACTGCAGCCGTATCCTTTGCTCCTTTCAAAAATTCCCCCAATACTTATACCGGAAAAATGGCCGTTTTTACTTCCATCGGACGTCCCAAGATACAGTTCAACTATCCGGAAAGCTGGACAAATGAAGAACTCCGGGGATTGTCAGGTGGCCGTACCGGTGTAGATATCAAACTGGCCGTACGAGATAAAAAGGATCAACCGGTTACAACTTATGGTTATATTCACGTGAGTGCATTTTCAGGAAATATGGGTAAGACCCCATATCAGATCATGACCATTTTGAAAAAGGACTTTGAGGATATGCCCATATCCATGGAAACGTGCATCCTCAATGCGGACATTATGCCTAAACTGACTGCACCTTTGGGAAAACTGGAGAGATGGAATGCGGTTGTTAAAGGGAAACCCGGCGAGGCTGGCTTCCTGGTGGTCCCGAAAGGAGACGATTTTATTGCCATGGGGCTTTTTTCTATGCGGCCAGAGGACAACTTGTTTACGTGGTCCCATACATGGCGTGTTTTTGAAATAATAGTCGGGGACCTAACTGGCGAAAGCATTGACTTGGCAAAATTGAAAAATCATACACTCCCCTCGGAAAACCGGCTAAAAGAAATTGTTGGCGGCACCATGGATGGTTTTACCCAGGCTGTGCGCAAGCAGAATTTCGACGATTTTTATGATAGTATTTCCAATATGTTAAAATTGCAGGTTACATCAGCCAAGCTGTACGGGGCCTTCAAGGGATTTGAGAAAGTCAAAGCAATGGAACAGTTGGGACAGCATGCCCCCATTCTGGAAAAGGGGATTTGTATCGATAAAGACGGCATATTGAAGCTCAGCGGCTACTATCCCTCGCAGCCCGAGGCGACAACCTTCCGGCTGAGCTACATTCAAGAACAAACCGACTGGAAATTACTGGGCATTCATGTGGCTATGAAGAAAATGCCTTCTGACGACAACCGACTATCGGATAAAATCAATGTGCTGTGCGCTGAGAATGGCGGCCAAATAATCTCTTGTTCCAGCCAGTACAATCAGACCTCCTGGGGCGCCCATCATCTTATCGACGGCAAACTCGGTAGCGGGCACGGCTATGCCAGCAAGAATCGTAACTCTGCTGAAATTGTTTTCGCTATACCCAAAATAGAAACCATAACGCAGCTTTGCTTTAATCCTTTTACCGTCGAATCGCCGAAAACATGGACCAAGCTTGTTGAAGTTGAGGTTTCCACCGAGGCACCAACAAAGGGATTTGTGCATGTTGGCGAGTTCACATTGCACAACCGCCAGAGTCAGGAAAAGCAAATCCCATTGCCCGATCAATGTTTTGATATTCCACCGACTCAGGCGCGATACATTAAGCTGCAGCTTCTTTCAAACTATGGCGGCAGTTATATTGAATTGGGGGAATTTAAGGCCTATTCAGCGGCGAAGTAACGCCATTCTGATGCATGCTTGTTCGCCCCAGCCAAGAACAATCCTTTACAATCCCCATAAATAAGGTGGATGTTAGCCTGCCACCCTAAGCAAGGAGGCGAGCTGTGACGAAGAACATACGAAGGGGCCATGATGGGCCTTTTAAGGCCAAGGTGGCTCTGGAAGCCCTTAAAGGGGAGAAGTCCCTTGCCCAGCTTTCCAGTGAATTTGGGGTTCATGCCAATCAAATTAGCCAATGGCGTAAGCAGCTCCCTAAAGAACTTCCGAACCTGTTTTCGGATCGGCGTAAGAAGCAAGATAGAGATCAGGAGGATTTGATTTCAGAACTCTACCGACAGATCGGTCAGCTTAAGGTAGAATTGGACTGGCTCAAAAAAAAAGTCCCAAATGCTCCAGTAGAGGAGAAGCGGAAATTGATTGATCCAGGAAATGCTATGATTCCAATTAGCAGACAATGTGAGCTGTTGGGTCTTTGCCGATCCTCATATTACTATGAGTCGCGGAGGGATGACAGTTACAATCTGTCGTTGATGAATCTCATCGATGAGCAATTCACCAAGACGCCCTTTTATGGAGTTGCGCGGATGACGGCCTGGCTAAATATTTCCGGTTCTACAATATGGAAAGGCTCCATGAGTCCTTAGGGTACCAGACCGCTTACGAGACATATGTCAAAGAACAAGCAAAAATCAACCCTGGGCAGGCTTCAACAATACACCATATACAACCCTATTTTTTGTCTTGACAATGGGGAGTACCTTAAGGAAATATCACCTGGTGACGTGATGACTAATGTATATAACGACTTCAAAAAATACCCATCCTTCGCTATCGCTAATCTCAAAGTCAACGGCCATAAGGTCGTTCGGATTGCACCAACGATATTTAACGGAGTTGATGAAATTGAAAATGTAGTAAACAAAACAGTGGATGTGATGATCAATATGCTCAAAGGTGAAATTCCTAATCGCAAACATCTTTGTTCTTATGCTTAGGGCTAGTGAAAAAGTAAATTTGGCTTTTAGGGTAGTATAGTAATGCAACATCAGGGCAAGCTCAAATTGGTAAAATCGCAGTAATCGAGGGGGAAAGATGGAGCCTTGCACATTTGAACCCTAACAAACGTTCGCGGCATATAAAACTCTAAGGAGGGATACAATGAGCAAGAAACACATGACAGGCATTAGCATTGTTGTGGTCTTAATCGTTATTTACTTGGGGGTTAAGATGTACGCCTCAAATGTAGCGGAAGGGAAGGTAAATGAAGCCATCGCAAAGGCTGCCAACTTCGCTGATATCGATTACGGAAAAGTAAGTGTTGATTTACTCGGAATGGATGTAAGGGTTTCTGACATTATTGTTTCTCCTGCGAACGCCAAAGATAAAGTTGAAATTGACGAAATCATAATTCATGACATAGATGATCAAGCTGATATACCAACTTTTTTATCTGTATCATGTAATGGAATAGAACTAAACGTGGAAGATCTTGGAGAAGATACAAAACCGCTTAGAGAACTGGGCTACAATGACAAGATGATGGTCAATCTAAATGTTAATTATGCGTATAACAAAGAGAAAAAAGAAATAGATATCAAGAAAATAGGTATAGGAGCAAATGAAGCTGGAGAAATTAACGTCAGTTTTCGCTTGGGCAACATCTCTCTTGAGCCGGAAGAAATAGCAGGCCTACTTTTTACGTTTCAGCAGGTCATTTTACATGAAGTAAGAATTTGTTATGATGACGATTCATTGACCGAACGTCTTATGAGATTAGCTGCTAAAGAAAAACAAGTATCTCTTGAAGATTTTAAAAAATCGTTAATTGAAGATGTCGAAAAAGAAATAGCAAAAGAAAACGACGAATTTACCCAAAAAGCATTAAGTGAAATCAAGAAATTTCTTGCAGACCCTGATGAGTTTTCTATTTCTGCATCCCCTTCAAAACCACATTCGTTAGGTAGAATTATGCGTACCAATGACCCAAAGGAAGTTATTAAGTTACTCAATATACAAATAACGTCATAAATATTTATCCCATCGGGATAGGAGGTAGCCTCACAGCCAAACCACTTTTCTATTACCCACAAATCCTAAGTTTGACCATAGCTTGGATCGTATTTTGAATAAAGCGATATTTGTTTCGAAAAGCTCATCGATTAATTTTCGCATTCTTGTATAATTTGCGAGCATTCTGCGAGCCTGCGGCAACTGTGCCCGAGATATGTACACAGTTCGCGTCTTTTGCTGTTTGCTGAGCTTCTTGATGGCATTGCCTGACATCTTAAGTGAAAGATTCCTCGCTATCGCACTCTGAAGGCTTAAAATCTGAGAGGTCCTCTGCCTGACAAATAAGAGCCTTCTGCGTAAAAGATCCCTTACAGGACGCTCTTC
>JAXHTA010000235.1:0-6118 GCA_034190285.1 Thermodesulfobacteriota bacterium
CGCTAGACAGTGATTATTTTGCAGGAGAGGAATCGGGTGTTGCCCACAATTCCCGGAAAAATATGCGGGATAATGAGGATCACTGCCCGATCAGCTTATAATTCATGTCTTTACCTCTAGAAGAACTAAAAATGTTGGACTTGTCACGCTATTTCCCCGGGGCGTATTGTTCTTTAGTCCTGTCAGATTTGGGAGTAGAGGTTGTCAAAGTCGAAGAGCCCGGGGTGGGCGATCCCATCAGGAGAATTCATCCTCTCAAGGGTAATGAAAGCACCCAACATCTACTGCTCAACAGAAACAAAAAGAGTATTACTCTGGATCTAAAATCATCCGAAGGCAAGGATATCTTTTACGAGTTGGCGAGGGATTCTGATATTATCTTGGAGAATTTCAAGCCGGGCGTTACCGATGCCCTGGGTATCGGCTATAATGATATAAAGGTGATCAATCCAGGACTGATTTATTGCTCCATCTCCGGCTTTGGGCAGGATGGCCCCTATCACAACCTGCCGGGACATGATATCAACTTCATTGGGTATAGCGGCATGTTAGGTATTGCGGGCCAAAAAAGACTTCCCCCAACCATTCCTGTTGTCCCAATAGCCGACCTGTCAGGGGCAATGTTCGCTGTCATATCCATACTCAGTTCTTGCATATCTCGAAAAACCAATAGAAGAGGTGGATTTCTGGATGTTTCGCTGCTAGACGGTGCAATCGCTTGGTTAGGTCATTCAATGGGGTATCTTTACTTAGAGGGTATTCCAGAGGCAGAGCGGGACATGGCGTTAAGCGGCAAATACGCCTGCTACAGCATTTACAGAACCAAGGATGGAAAAAACTTAACTATAGCATCTTTAGAGCCGAAATTCTGGAAGAACCTTTGCGAAAAAGTGGGTCGTGAAGACTACATCTCACTGCAATTCTCGCCAGGAGAAAAGCAGCAAGAGATCAAAGCGTGTTTTGAGGAGATGTTTCTTACCAAGACTAGAGATGACTGGATGGATTTCTTCGAAGGCACTGAGATCTGCGCTGGGCCTGTTTACGACGTTGATGAAGTGTTCGTTGATCCGCAAGTAATACACAGAAAGATTTTTACAGAAGTCGTTCATCCCGGTAAGGGTCCTATCAAACAGATTGACAGCCTTTCGAAACTTGCCGGAGACTTTACTGAAAAAGGAACCTACCCTCCAGGATTGGGGCAACATACGGATGAGGTCTTACAGAATCTGGGCATAAGAGAAGTTGAGATTGCAAGGTTGAGGGGAAAAGGAATCATTTGATCTTATAACTGGAATACCAGAGTAGAATAAAAAATAGCACAAGAAGAAGGGAGGATTATCATATGGATTTTGAATTATCCTGGGAAGACAAACTACTGCGGCAGACATTTTCCGAGTTTATGGAAAAAGAACTCGAGCCAAGATATTTGGAAATGCAGGAGCAAGATAAAGAAGGAAAGAGTGATTTAATCTGGGACTTCATTCACAAGCTCTACGATTTGGGGTTCGGAGGCCTGGGAATTCCGGAGGAGTATGGTGGCGAGGGCCTGGGCTACTTACCGCAATGTCTTGTAAATGAGCTATTCGGGCCTTATTTCGGGATTTTCATGATGGCGCATCCGGGACTGACCTCATATGCGTTTGTCACCCACGGATCAGAAGAGCATAAGAAGAAATATCTGCCTGAAATATGCAAGGGGAATTTATTTACAGCGGCGGCCCTCACCGAACCCGAGGCCGGGTCAGATTTGTCCTCAATAAGTACGAGGGCTGTAAGAGACGGTGATTATTATGTCATTAATGGGGCCAAGCGGTTTATCACCAATGCCAATACGGCCGATATAACTATGGTTTTTGCGCTTACCGATGAAAAGTTGAGGATGAAAGGGGGCATGTCGGCCATTCTCGTTGAGAAGGGAACTCCGGGATTCGATATTGAGAATGTAGAAGAGGCGATGGGCCTTGTGGGATGTAAACAGTGTGAAATATCCTTTAATGATTGCGCTGTACCCGCTGAAAACCTAATTGGAAAGGAAGGAGACGGCGGCGATATCATCAAGCAGGCCCTCGCAAAAGGGCGTTTGCATGCCGGGTCGCTTACTCTGGGCCTGGCAGAGAGGGCGCTGCAGCTCTCAATAGAATATTCCAAACAGAGAGTTCAATTCCGAAAACCAATCTGCGAGAACCAGGCAATACAATGGATGCTGTCCGATTCGGCCACTGATATTTACGCGGCCAGGATGATGATATTCAATGCGGCCTGGAAGGCCGATCGGGGGAAAGATATTGCCACTGAAGGGGCCATGGTCAAACTCTTCTGCACGGAAATGGCAAAACGAGTAGTAGACAGGGCCGTTCAGATATTCGGGGGTTCGGGCTATATGAAAGGACTTCCCATAGAGGGAATGTACAGGGATGTGAGGTTCACTACCATTGCCGAAGGCTCATCGGAGATACAGAGAATCATCATCGCCTCACATTTGCTTAGAGGAGGTGCAATACTATAAGGTTCGCAAGAGGAATCTTCAAGGGCTCCGACGAGCTTTCTAAGGCCAATCAACGGACATAAGACTTTTCTTCTATCTCTTAGCAACAGATAGCATTTGATTTTTAGTGATGAGAGATTCAATTACCCTTCAATAAAGCGGGAGGTTATTGAAATATGGAGAAATGGAAGCCATTACTTATGGAGACATGGCGGGATGTTTTGGACTTGAATGCATCAATTTTTGAAACAGATATCGCCTATGTCGATGTCGAAAGCGCACATAGGTACACCTATAAAGACTTTCATGAGAGGTCAAACCGATTTGTCAACGCCTTGAATGATATGGGAGTCAAGAGAGGGGACAGGGTTGCAATCCTGTCGATGGATCGTCCACAGTATTTGGAGGCCTTCAGCGTCTGCAAGGCCGGGATGATTTACGTACCAATAAACTTCAGACTCAGCAAGGACGACGTGAGCTTTCTGCTCAATGATTCAGGTGCCAAAATTTTGGTAACAGAGAAGGATTTCCTCGATGTTGTAGGCTCTATTCGCTCTCAAATCCCCGCTGTAGAGAAGATTATCTCCTTCGATTGCGATACGGATGATTCTCCGGCCTATGAAGAATTGATCGGTAAGTACCCGCAAGATGATCCCCCGGAGGCCCCTTCTGGCGATGATATCCTGGGTATTGTTTATACTACCGGCACAACAGCAAGGCCCAAAGGAGTAATACGAAAACACCGTGAGACAATGCATTTTGAGAGGATGTTGGTCAAAGGATTCAGGTGGAAACATAGCGATCGAATTATTTGTGGTTCGCCGATGTTTCATGTGGGCCTGTTACATGGGTATGGCGCCGGTCTGTATGCAGGCGCGACGTTCTTTATCCCGAGAAGGGTTGACCCCGGGCACCTGCTTGAGGTTATTGAAAAAGAAGAGATAACTTGTTTAGTCGGCATTCCTACGACTATCAACCTAATGATCCATCACCCGGATATCCAAACCAGAAATCACGGTAGCTTACGCCGATTTGCCTATCTCGGGGCTCCAATGCCCAGGAAGGTGGCGGAAGAAGCAGTAAGGTTGATCGGTCCCGTTTTCTTCCAGGTCTATGGGCTAACAGAGGCCTGCGGTACAACTATGTGTTTTCACGAAGATGTAGATGAAGACAGGGCCTATTCCTCCTGCGGTAAGGCGATTAGGGGTACAGAGCTGAAGATCGTTGGTGAGAATGATGAGGAACTCCCCGTCGGACAAGTGGGCGAGATATTGTTTCGCAGCGATGCAATGTCAGGGGGATATTGGGATAATCCTGATTTGACCGAAGAGACGTATAGGGACGGATGGTTGCACACCGGTGATATGGGAAAGGTAGATGAAGACGGATTCCTTTATATCATTGACAGAAAAAAGGACATGATCATCACCGGAGGGGAAAATGTCTCCCCCACTGAAGTAGAGGAAACCCTTTATAGGCATCCGGCCGTGTTAGAGGCTTCTGTTATCGGTATCCCTGACGATAAATGGGGTGAAGCCGTCAAAGCGGTCATAGTTCTTAAGAAAGGCATGTCAGTATCCGGGGAGGAGATTATCCTCTACTGTAAGGAAGAAATAGCAGGCTTTAAGTGCCCAAAGACCGTGGACTTTGTGACAGAGTTGCCGAAAAGCCCTGTCGGAAAGATACTCCGAAGAGAAATCAGGGAAAGATATTGGTCAGGGGAAGGGAGAAACGTCTGACCCGTTAACCAGGTATGTAGTTTTAGGCTGCCCTCTATAATCAAGAGGAAGATACACCAAAAGAGAACTCAAGATTCATTGAAGGACGAGGTATTTGAACTATGGGAAAGTGGAAGCCATTACTCATGGAGACATGGCGTGATGTCTTGGAATTGAATGCATCAATTTATGAAACAGATATTGCGTATGTTGATGTCAAGAGCGGAAACAAATACTCCTACAAAGATCTTCATGAGAGGTCAAACCGTTTTGTTAATGCCTTGAATGATATGGGGGTCAAGAAGGGTGACAGGGCTGCAATACTGTCAATGGATCGGCCCCAGTATTTGGAGGCCTCCAGCATTACAAAGGCGGGGATAATCTATGTGCCCATTAGTTTCAGGCTCAGTAGAGATGATATGGTATTTCTGATCAATGACTCCGGGGCCAAAATCCTAGTAACAGAAAAGGCATTTCTTGACGTTATCGGCTCTATACGTTCTAAAATCCCCACTTTAGAAAAAATCATCTCCTTTGACTGCGATACTGATGGTTCACCGGCCTATGAAGAATTGATCGACAAATACCCGCAAGAGAACCCCCGGGAAGCGCCTTCCGGAGATGATATTCTGGGTATTGTCTATACTACCGGCACCACAGCGAGGCCCAAAGGAGTAATACGAAAACACCGGGAAACAACCAATATGCAGAGGATTATGCTCAGGTCCTATAGATGGAGGCATGGCGATCGCATCATCATAGGTTCGCCAATGTTTCATGTAGGTCTATTGCACGCATACCATTCCGGTTTGCAGGGAGGAGCCACGTTCTTTATTCCCAATAAAGTTGATCCCGGGGAGATGCTTACGATCATAGAAAAAGAAAAAATAACCAGTGCCTACATCATTCCAACCGTTCTCAACATGATGTTACAGCACCCTGATTTTTCCAACAGAGATCTCAGCAGCATGCGTGCCTTTGGTTATGTGGGCTCACCCATGCCCCAAAAAGTTGGTGAAGATGCAGTCAAACTCATCGGGCCGGTCTTTTTTCAAACATATGGACTGACCGAGGGTTGCGGTTTCACCGTACATTTTCCCGAGGATTTCAAGGAAGAAAGGGCGTTTGCATCCTGCGGAAGACCGCCGCAAGGCGTTGAGTTAAGAATAGCAGACGACAGCGATAAAGATTTGCCGGTAGGGGAGACCGGAGAGATCCTCTTTCGTAGCGAGGCCATGTCAGGGGGTTACTGGAATAACCTGAAGCTGACCGAAAGCACGTATAGGGGAGGATGGTTGCACACAGGTGACATGGGAAAGTTAGACAAGCATGGATTTCTCTATATCACTGACAGAAAAAAGGACATGATAATCAGCGGCGGAGAAAATGTGTCCCCCACAGAAATTGAGGAGACTCTTTATACACATCAGGCCGTGTTGGAGGCCTCAGTTATTGGTGTCCCTGATGACAAATGGGGTGAAGCCATCAAAGCGGTCATAGTTCTCAAGCAAGGCATTTCAGTGTCAGGGGAGGAGATTATCCTCTATTGTAGGGAAAGAATGGCAGGCTTTAAGTGCCCAAAGACTGTGGATTTTGTCGCGGAGTTACCGAAAAGTCCAGTGGGTAAGATACTTAGAAGGGAACTCAGAAAGAAATACTGGGAAAAAGAGGCAAGGAACGTATGACATTCCGAAGATAGTTTTGTGAGTACAATGAAGAAGCTGGGAAGAAGGGCATTCTCGGATGGCTTCCTACCCAAGAATAAAATGTTAAGACAAAAGGAGGCATATTAATAATGGCTTATAAGGATTTGAGGGAATATCTTGATTCTCTGGAAAAGGCGGGGGAACTGCTTCGAGTGGAAAAGGAGGCGGACTGGAACCTTGAGATAGGTGCTATTACACGTCGAGTACAG
>JAXHTA010000236.1:0-6112 GCA_034190285.1 Thermodesulfobacteriota bacterium
GTTGCCCTGGCCAACAAAGAGACGATGGTAATGGCTGGACCTCTTGTTATGTCGGAAGTGGAAAAACAGGGTGTTTCTCTACTTCCCATAGACAGCGAACACAGTGCTATTCTTCAGTCTCTGCAGGGCCACCCGAGAGAAGATCTAAGACGTGTCATCTTGACCTGTTCCGGGGGACCTTTTAAGGACTTGTCTCTTGAGGAAATGAGTAGGGTGACCCCGGCTTATGCCTTGAAACACCCTAAGTGGGTTATGGGGCCGAAAATCAGTATAGATTCGGCAACCATGATGAACAAAGGCCTTGAGGCAATTGAGGCCAAATGGCTCTTTGGCTTGCGCATGGATCAGATCGGCATACTCATACAACCTCAGAGCGTCGTGCATTCGATGGTGGAATACCGTGATGGCTCTGTCATGGCTCAGCTGGGCATCCCCGATATGATTATCCCCATTTCATACGCCCTTTCCTTTCCGCGTCATACGGAAAACGCACTACCGCCTCTCGATCTTGAGCAGATAGAGACGCTCAATTTCGAAAAACCGGACATGAAAAGGTTTAGGTGCCTCGCACTTGCCCTCAGGGCGGGAGAGCTTGGCGGAAGCATGCCGGCTGTAGTAAACGGCGCCAACGAGATCGCTGTTGAGTCTTTTCTTAAAGGTAGAATCGGCTTTCTGGATATCCCTGATCTCATAGAAAAAACCATGGGGGAACATCAACCTCACCCCATTGACAGCGCCGAAGCTGTCATGGCTGCGGACAAATGGGCAAGAGAAACCGCGAGAAAGACAATACGTAAACTGCGGTTTTGAATCTACCAATAAGACGAGTTGTTCTATGGATTATATTTTTAGTCTCATTCATATGTTTGTTTACTATTTCCTGCCTTTGGTGGCGGTTCTTGGGATCATGATTTTTTTTCATGAGTTGGGGCATTTTCTCGTTGCCAAGTATTTCGGCGTCACGGTTCAAAAGTTCGCACTCGGCTTCGGCCCTAAACTGGTGGCGAAAACCTTAGGTGATACCGAGTATTCGATCCGCTATTTTCCGTTAGGGGGATTCGTAAAGATGTTGGGGGAAGACCCAACGGATGAGGAGACCCGGGTCCTGTCCTCTGATGAAGAGGAGGCCGCCTTTAACAACAAACATGCGGTGATAAGAATAGCCATTGTCGCGGCCGGCCCCTTATTCAATCTTGCTTTGGCGCTAGTCCTGTTCTGTGGTCTCTATCTTT
The DNA here is from genome assembly GCA_034190285.1 of Thermodesulfobacteriota bacterium. GTDB lineage: Bacteria > Desulfobacterota > DSM-4660 > Desulfatiglandales > Desulfatiglandaceae > JAXHTA01. The sequence goes on from JAXHTA010000236.1 coordinate 1,233, forward strand.
TTGTAGGGATCTCGGTGATGGCACCAGAAATCGGGCAGGTCAGGGAGGGATCTCCGGGCCATAGAGCAGGCCTTGAGAAAGGAGACATCATCGTCTCCGTGGAAGGAAAGAAGATTGAAGGGTGGTCAGAAATCAGGGAGGCGGTGCAAGCAAAGGGCGGAAATCCTTTGGTAATTACTGTTGAAAGAAATGACAGATTAATCAGTATGACTGTTATCCCAGAAGAGTCATCGACTAAAAACGAATTTGGAGAAGATGTCAGGTCCTTTCTTATTGGTATTGTGGGATCCGGCCAAACAAAAGTCCTGGAGGTCGGGCCATGGCAGGCCGCAAGACAAGGAGTGCTTGAGACATGGAAATGGATAAAACTGACCTGTGTGGTAATTGCAAAACTATTCCAGGGGGTCGTATCAATAAAGACTCTTGGCGGACCTGTTCTAATTGGGCAGATGACCGGGCAATTGGCCCAGGAGAATCTCAGCTATCTCATTCCTTTTATGGCCATCATAAGCGTCAATTTGGGCATCTTGAATCTTTTCCCCATACCGATCCTTGACGGAGGGCTCATTGTATTTCTTCTGACGGAACTCTTGCTTGGCAGGCCAGTGAGCCTTAAGACTCGCGAAATAGCGCAGAAGGTTGGGCTTGCTCTGCTCATATTCCTGATGTTGTTCGTCACTTACAACGATCTGTCAAGGATATTTGGATAATAGAGGAAATGATTCTCGCCATTAATACATCCACCCTCGAGTTCGGTCTGGCGATACTGGAGGACGACGGGACGGTCCTGACCGAGTATTCAATGTCCAAGGGAGCGGGGCATTTTGGAAGTCTTATGCCCGCCCTCCATTTCTTACTCACAACATCAGAATCCGATATTCGTGATTTGGAGGCAATTGTAGTCGCTATCGGGCCAGGCAGCTTTACGGGCCTGAGAGTGGGGCTTTCCATTGCCAAAGGGCTCTGTCATGCCCTTGATATACCCATTATCGGTATTTCCAGTCTCGAGGCCTTGGCGAGCGAGCTTCCTTCCTCAGATCTCCCCCTCGCCCCGATTCTGGATTCCAGAAAAGGCGAGTTCTTTACTGCACGGTTTTCCTGGAACGATGACAATAATCTCATCAGATGCACGGAAGATGTCTCTCTTAGACTCGAAGAGTTTCCCACCCTGTTTAAGGAACCAGCCCTTTTCATCGGGAACAATTTTGCAGGTCAAAGCATTCCCGTAAAAAAAACTCTCGGTCCCCTGGCTCTCATGTCGCCTTCACATTGCTGGAGCTTAAAGGCTTCGGCAGTGGGATCCTTGGGGCTCAGGCGGTTCCATGCCCATGATTTTGATGACCTTCATACCCTAAGTCCCATATACCTCAGGCCGCCTGACATTCGCCCCAATGTATTTTCCACTCCTCAGACAACCAATAATAGGTAAAGATCAAAGTGATTATAGGCACAACAGAATAATACCCCTTTACAAGTGGCTTAATTCAACTTTGGATAGTGGAGTAAGCGGGACCTTGAAGAATAAAGTCATCTCATGGAAATATCGTTCTATTTGAGGCATATTTGGCATTTCCATGAGCTAGACCAAGAGCGCGTTGACAAATAGACCCAAAAAAATATAATGGACACTAATCACGCTCGTGTATTTTCGAAAACAGCTTAGGCATTACCGAATCAGATTTGAGTTTGGACGAATCACGCATCAGTAACAAGTGGCCAATGGCCAGGGAAGGCTTACCGTTCGTCTTGATCGGTTGTGCCTTATTTTTTTTATCAATATGCTTGGGCCTTTATCCGGTATCGATTTTTGCAGGGATTTTGACCCTATTCTTCATCTTTTTTTTCAGGGACCCACATCGAGACAACTCCGTACCTGATAGAGGGGTATTGACTCCTGCTGATGGGAGGATATTAGAAATCCAACATATTGAGGGTGATAACAACCCATTGGGGAGACCGGCTGTAAAGGTAAGTATCTTCATGTCCATATTCAATGTGCATGTGAACCGCATACCCATCGGGGGGACTATTCAAGAGATCATCTACCGCCCTGGAAGTTTTTTTTCGGCCAATCTTGACAAGGCCTCAGAATTAAACGAAAATAACATGATAACTCTCAAGACCCCTGACTCCCGCAAGATTGTCTTTATTCAAATAGCGGGTCTTATTGCAAGGCGCATTTCATGTTGGGTTAAAGAGGGGGATCATGTAGCCGCTGGACAGCGGTTCGGGCTCATTCGATTCGGGTCCAGGCTGGAGGTATATATCCCTGGTGATAGCCGCATCACAGCCCGGATCCACCAAAAGGTGAAAGCCGGCAAAACCATCATCGGGTACCTGTCATGAGTTCAAGGCGAATAAAGAGACCAAAAAGCACAGGGAAGAAGGGTATCTATGTCCTGCCGAATCTGTTCACTTCGGCCAGCCTGTTCAGCGGTTTTTTCGCAATAATTTCCGCCATACAAGGAAGTTATGAAAGAGCGGCCATAGCGATTCTCGTCTCATTGCTCTTTGACATACTTGATGGCAAAATAGCGCGTCTGACACATACAGTCAGCCAGTTTGGGACCGAATACGACTCCCTGTCTGACCTGGTCGCTTTCGGTGTCGCCCCCGGAATATTGGCCTTCAGGTGGGCCCTGGAACCATTTGGGAGATTGGGCTGGCTGGCCTGCTTTATGTACGTGATATGTGGGGCATTGCGCCTTGCCAGATTCAATGTGCAAAAAGACGGCGTGGAGGCCAGTTGGTTTAAGGGATTGCCGATTCCGGCAGCGGCCAGCTTTATAGCGTCATTTATTCTCTTCACAACTGCTTTGGGGGGACTACATGGATACAGGCATGTCTTGCTCATAGTCCTGATATACATTTTATCATTTTTGATGGTAAGCACTATAGATTACCCGAGTTTCAAAGAGCTTGAACTAAAAAAGCAGAAGCCATTCAACGTCTTGGTGGCTGTTATCTTGATGCTGATAGTCATTGCCTATAAGCCCAATATCATGCTGTTTTTCATACTGATCATCTACATCCTGTCTGGCCCCGCCATGACCATTTATAGATTTCAAAAAAAACGAGCCATGAACAAAAGGTTTTTTGAAGAGGCTTCTCCTGTCGAAAATGATTGGTAACGAGAGCTGGAGCTATGAGAATTACGGGCGGGCGGGTTAAAGGCCGACTACTTGCATCTCCAAATGGACTGAATATTAGGCCCACTACTGATCGAGTCAGAGAGGCCATTTTTAGTATTATAGGACAGGATCTAACCGGACTGAAGGTACTCGACCTTTTTGCGGGCACTGGATGTTTGGGTATTGAGGCACTGAGCAGAGGTGCGCTTTATGCCTTTTTTATTGACAACTCACGGCAATCCATCAATCTGATGATGAAAAATCTGGCCTTGTGCGGGTATCGGAGTTCCAAGGCCATATGCAGGAGGGATTTGAGAAAAGGGATCCCCATGAGCCATCCCCTAATAAGGGACGGTTTTGATTTGATTTTTCTTGACCCCCCTTATGGCAAAGACCTCATACCTCTTTTGCTTGAGAAGTTCTCAATGAGGAATTTGCTTTCGCCCCGGGCACGAGTGGTTACCGAATCATCCAAGACCGACGTGCTACCGGTCTCTACTGGAAACCTTGAAATGGTAGACACCCGATCGTACGGGAATACCAGAATAAGCACATACGCTAATGCGATCACAGGATCATGTTTTACGGCTCAAGGTAGCCCCGGCATCTGATCGATTGTGAAAACGTGTCGGCGCATATGAGGCCAGACGATGAGTGGTAAAACGGCTATCTATCCCGGTTCTTTTGATCCGATAACCAACGGGCATTTGAGCATTGTAAAGCGGTCCTTGAAGATATTCGACAAACTGATTATCGCCATTTTAGACAACCCTCAGAAAAGTCCCCTCTTTTCAATTGATGAGAGGATTCAGATGATAAAGCAGTCACTTACAGGCCTTCCCAATATTGAGGTAGATATCTTTCACGGACTACTGGTTGATTACGCGGTGCAGAAAAAATCAAATGTCGTTATAAGGGGGCTCAGGGCCCTTTCCGATTTTGAATATGAATTCCAGATGGCGCTCATGAACCGAAAGCTGAACCGGAACGTACAGTCCATTTTTCTGATGACAGATTATAAGTGGTTTTATACCAGCTCCACTATCATCAAGGAAGCAGCAAGATTGGGAGGTGAAATAGACGGCCTTGTTCCGGAATTTGTGAGCCGGAAATTGAGAGAAAAATTCAAACAATCAAAAAACGCTTGACACCAGTCTTGGCATAAGCCATATTTCTTATTCGAAAAATCGAGTATGCCATGGGTATTCTTATTGAGATTCTAAAATGAGGAGGATCAAAGTTGGCCTTGACCAAAGAGAGAATCATTGACAGCATCTACAACCAGGTTGGACTCAGCAAAAGCCAATCCCGCATGGTAGTAGAAAGCCTTCTTGAGATCATAAAGCAGACACTGGAAGGTGGAGAGAATCTCCTTATCAGTGGTTTCGGCAAGTTCGTGATCAAAGAAAAGACGGCAAGGAGGGGCAGAAACCCACAAACCACTGAAGACCTCCAATTGAGAGCAAGGAGGGTTGTTGTCTTTAAGACATCCGGTGTTCTGCGAGACAGAATCAATGGACTCTCTAAAGACTAACGATAAAAGCCCCTTCAAAACCCATATCCTCTAATTTCTTGACAACTTCGCTGGCCTTGTTCAAGCTTTTTGACTTTAAAACTCGCAACCGATATATGGTCCCCTTGTTTTTGTCATCGTGGAGTGCCACTTCCACGTAGTCGAAAACCACCTTCAGGCGATCAGCAAGCCTCAGGGCATTTTCCTTGTTCTTGAACGCGCCTACCTGAACAGCA
>JAXHTA010000237.1:0-6076 GCA_034190285.1 Thermodesulfobacteriota bacterium
ACCATCAAAGTGACCGGGTCTTGAAATACCGCACAGGTGCTGGGTGGCCCTCTCAACCTTCACCTTGGTTTGAAAGCCTTCCGGGTATAGCTCACGGACAGGCGGCATAAAAACCATATCCACTCCAACGTCACGGGCCTTTGCCAAGTCACCCTCGGGATCCTTAGGATACTGATCAAAGTCTTCGTTAGGGCCGAATTGTATGGGGTTGACGAAGATGCTTATAATCAGCCTGTCGGAATGGCTCTTGGCAACCCGCATCAACTCCAGGTGCCCTTCATGGAAAAACCCCATGGTCGGGACCAGGGCAATAGTGTGACCGGCCATCCGTAGGGACTCGGATTCATTCTGCATCTGTTCAGTGAACTCTATCACTTCCATGATTATGTCCTTAACACACGATCAGTGCCACCCACCCAGGGTAGGTCCGAGCGATTTGCCACTTATGTTCTGAACGAAAACCAGGATTTCTCTTCAGGGTCAAAGAGGATTGAGATTCTTGTCGACGTGGAGATCGGCGAAAAAGACAGTTTTCGTTCGGACACTACCTATATGGATGAACACTGAGTAACATTTCACTCACCCACTTGTCAATTTCAGAGCTGCTTCCAGACACAAAAACTCATCCATATCAAGGGTCTCAGCGCGTCTCTTAGGATCAATTCCACACCTGTTTATGTCCTCCAACAGCACCTCGCGATCCCACGAAGGACAGAAGCCCGCAAGGGAATTCAGGAGCGTCTTTCGCCGGTGGGAAAAGGCCGCTCTGACCACTTTTTTGAAACTGGCCTCACGCTCTGCACGTCTGGGGTAGGGCCGCTCAAAATCAAGCTCCAGGACCATTGAATCGACCTTTGGCCGGGGGAAAAAGGCCGTTCTGGGCACTTCAAATAAGACAGTACATTGAGCGTGGTATTGAATAAACAGGGTCAAGGCGCCGTATGTTTTCCCTCCGGACAGGGCAATCAGCCTTTTGGCGACCTCCAACTGAAACATGAGGACGGCCCTGGCAACAACGTCTCGGTTGTCTATCAGCTTTTCCAGAAAAGGGGAAGTAATATTGTAGGGCAGGTTTCCGATAACCTGTATCCTGCTTGAGGAAAGCGGTTTTACCTCATGGAAGTCCCATTGGAGGATATCATGGTTGACAAGAGTCACATTTGTGATTCCTGATCGTGATAGTTTCTTCTTGAGCAGATTCGCTAAGTCGGGGTCCTTTTCAACGGCAACAACATGACCGACCGTCCTTGCGAGGGGCAGGGTAAGGGCACCCTGGCCTGGGCCAATCTCCAGAACAAGATCAAAGACACGGAATCCTGCCCTGGCAATGGTTTTCTGGATGATTTTGTGATCAACCAGGAAATGCTGCCCGAGCCTCTTCCGAGGTCGAAAGCCGGGCCCGGCCTTTAATGATCCGGCATGCGCCACTGTGTATGCTCCCTCCTTGATTGACGCCAGCCTCTTATAAAGATGAACAGGCGTAAAAAAATGAAATAGGCGGGCGTGGCGCAAACAACTCCCATGACAAGCCCGCCAACCAGAAAAGATGATATAAATGCGCTTCCCGCGCCTATAATCTTTCCGGCAATGATCATGGACTCCTCACCGGACTGAATGGCTGTCATTATTGAGGAAAACACCTTCTTCTGTTCGGGAAGCCGTAGAATGAAGGAGCCTGTTATGTAATTATAATAATAGAGGAAATACCAGTTAAAAGGGTTGCTGACCCACGTTCCAATGGCTGCTGTGATTTTGCTTGCCTTAAGAAAGACCGCCAGCGTTATGGCAAGAGCGGTCTGTAAGGGTATGATGGGCATCATTCCTGTGAAAACCCCCAAGGCCATACCCAAGGCCAGGTCACGGGGGGCACCCCTGAGTCTGAGAAACTTCAGATAGTAGTATTTGATCTCCCTTATGAAATTCAAGACCGTACCTCGTATATCACTATTGCCGCCTGCGTAGTCACTGAGAAATCCACTCAATTTCCATTGGAGCCCAGAAGCGAGAGGTCCGAAATTGGGTACCTGGACCTCACGTCCATGGACAACCCGGCTCTTTCGCCGTGTAAAAGCCGATGATAGCCTGCTGCCGCAATCATGGCTCCATTATCCGTGCAATACTCCGGCCTGGGCCAATAGACTCGAACCCCCTTTTCTGAGGCAGCCTCCAACAGTCTTGTTCGCAGTCTGTTGTTGCAGGCCACACCCCCTGCCAGGACTATTGCCGCAACACCCGCTTTGTCTCTCGCCTTCATAATCTTGTAGACGAGCACATCAATGACGGCTTCCTGAAATGCGGCGGCGATGTCAGCGATCGTCACCTGATCCTTCTCTACCTGGCTCTTCAACCATTTTTTCACATACAAGACGACCGCCGTCTTCAACCCGCTAAAGCTGAAATCAAGCGAGTCGCCTGTCAAATATGCCCTTGGAAATTTGATTCTGTCTTGGCGACCATCCCGTGCCAGGTTTTCAATTGGTGCACCTCCCGGATATCCGAGTCCCAGGATTTTGGCAACCTTGTCAAATGCCTCCCCCGCTGCATCGTCGAGGGTCTGACCCATCAGAACGTACTGGCCGTATCCCTTTACATAGTAAATGCTGGTGTGTCCTCCGGAGACGGTCAGGGCCACAAAGGGAAACAGGGGGGGTTGCTCTTCCAGGAAGATAGAGAGGATATGCCCCTCTAAATGGTTTATGGCCGCCAGTGGAACACTATGAGCAAAGGCAAGGCCTTTAGCATAATAGAGCCCGATCAGGAGGGCCCCAACCAGCCCGGGTCCGACGGTAACTGCAATGCCGTCTATATCTTTCATCCTAAGATTGGATCTTGAGAGGGATTCCTCGACAACAGGCATAATATTCTTTAGGTGTTCTCTGGACGCAAGCTCTGGGACCACACCCCCATGAGGATGATGCAACTCGACTTGAGAGTGGACCACACTGGACAGGACCAAATGTCCATCTGTGACCACTCCGGCGGAGGTGTCATCGCAAGAGGTGTCAATCCCTAAAATCTTCATTCTCGAATCTTCTATGATCGATTTCGCAGAAATCTAGCCAAGAGTTTGTTTTCAAAAGGCTGACTTCCTACCACGATTTCAACAATCAATAGGCAGCAATCAGCCATAATAGACCAATTACATAAAGCTACAGGCCGGCCCTTTTTCGCTCAAGAGTTTCATCAATCCTGACAACCAGTTTCTTAAGATGAGCCGCCATCTGGCCCGCACTCTGATACCTTTTTTCCAGGTCCTTTTCAAGCGCCTTGTCAATGATTTTTTCAACAACACGGGGGACCTTTGGATTAATAGCCCTCGGCGAGGGGTGTTTTTCCCTGGCGATCCCGAGCATAAGGGATGTGGTGTCTTCTCCTGCAAAGGGCCTCTGTCCGGTCAGAAGCTCAAAGAGTACTACTCCGAGTGAGAAGATATCCGAACGACCGTCTATTTTCTTGCCGGATACCTGCTCAGGAGACATATAATACTGCGCCTGAGCGAATCTAAAATCCGTCACCTTTATGTGATCGGGCGTTTTGATCCTTATGATGTTCGCAGGCTTAATGTCCTGGTGGAAAACGTTATTACTATGGGCATAATCCAGTGCATCCGCGACGCGGCCTATGATGCCAAGAGTCTCCCTGATCGGGAGGAGGTTGTCTCTTCCGGAATAGTGCTCCAGGTTCTTCCCCTCCAGGTATTCCATGGCAACGTATGCCAGGCCGCGCTCTTCTCCTTTATCATAGATGGCGGCGATGTTCGGATGGCTCAGCAGACGAACTGTCTCCGTCTCCCGAAAAAACCAATCCCTGATGTCGTCTACAGTATCTTCGTCGAACTCCGATAATCGCACTGTCTTGATAGCTACGGCCCGGTGGGTTTCGGAGTCTTGTCCCATATATACTACACCGGTAGCACCACGCCCTATCTCTCCTATCACTTCATAATTCCCAATGGTGGTCCCCCGGCCCGGCGGCGGCCCTCCCTCGTCGGGAGATTCTGCAATCCTTGCGGCCTCGGCCTGCCCAGACCAGGGTGCCCGTTTCTCCACGACCGCTAAACCTTTTTCATCCTCATCCGGTTTGTCCTTGTCAATCAAAAGGCCTCTTGAAACGATCAGTATAAAGCCCGCCATCAGGAGCAACATGGAGGGCACAACCCTCAACCAGATATTAAAGGACACAAAGAGAACCGTTCCAAAGGCCCCATAGCAAACCAAGAGGCCAAGGGAGATGATAGCTCCTGTCTTGGCCTTCAGCCTTGGCAGGGAATGTGTAAGGAAGAATCCGAAAATAAAGAGGGCAGCCAATTCCATGAAAGGGATCCAGGGTGGACGTAGCAAGAAGTCCTGATTGAGTATATTGGCCACGGAATTCGCCACTATCTCAACACCCGGCAGGTCTTTTGATATGGGGGTGGCGAACCTGTCTCCCATGAATGGCGCAGTAGCACCAACAATAACAATCTTATCCCTGAAAAGATCGGTTTGTGTCTTGCTCTTGAGGATCATTGTGAACGGTGTTCGATGGAACGTGAGGTCAGGCCCCCGTCGCCAGTTAATCAGGGTCCTCATGCTGTGGTCCACAAATGGCACACTAATACCTGGTGAAGGGCTGGCAGCCAGCAGTATGCCTTCACCCGGGACGACCGACACATCCTCATCTCTGAGGCCTTTAAAGAGTTTTACGATAGCCAGGGGAAAGGACGGAAAATAGATGTCCTTCAGGTAGCTGATCACATGAGATTGGCTCCTGACATATCCATCTTTATCAGGGAAGAGGTTGATATGACCTATTCCGCCTACTACCTCCGAAAAGGCAGGCAAAAGGGCTTCTACCCTGGAGCATCGGACGAGAGAAGACAAGGCCCATTTGCGGTCACCCCCTCTGATCTGTTTAAGTGAAAACTTTGGAATGAAATCTGGGACATGTTGATCACTGCCGACGTTATTGGCGTCAAAGTGAACAGGAAGGACTACATTTCCGGCTTCCTCAATAGCCCTGCAAAGCTTGGCGTCACCGTCCAGGTCGGCCATGGCCCTTGAAAATTCTTGGTAGAACACAAGCCCCTCGCCCTGCTGGGCAAGTCCAGACATCTCATAGTCTTCCTTTAAGCGCTTGAACGCATCAAGTCCCGAATTTTGTTCCGGCTCTGTCAGAAGGATGTTCAAGGCTATTGTTTTGGCCCCCGCAAGTGCAAGGTTCTGGATTCCCTGGGCGAGAAAATGCCTTGGCCATGGGAGGGCCCCCAGTTCTGACAGGTCATCATCCGTAACCACCACCAGTTCAATTTCAGGGTGCCCATCCTCGTGCGCAGCGATCTTGGCCCTGAGATCAAAGACCTTCATCTCAATGGTTTCGGTAAAATCCAGATTTCCGGTCAACGTAATGAACAAAAAGAACAGGGTGACACCTAAACCGATCAACCTGTCCAGAAGCTTCGGCCGCATTTTCATGGCAATGCCTCTTATTGAGCAATCCGCAAGAAACTTCCCATAACCTGCGGGTGATACACCCATATTCCTTCAGGTGCGGATGCATCACCCTCAGGTTATGAGCACGGGCTATAATACCACGTAGGGGCTTATCTTATCGAAGAGTGCAGGGCCAACTCCTGGAACGGACAGTATCTCAGCAACGCTCTTGAACCCGCCACGTTTCGTCCTTTCGCGAACAATCGCGTGGGCAGTCTTGGGCCCGATCCCACGAATAGCGGTCAGTCCATCCAGGCTCTCCCTGTTAAGCGAGATGGGTAAGCCAAGGGTTATCTTATGAAAGGGTGACATTTCACCTTTCAGTACATGCATCCCCTTCGCGTTATACTGGTAATCAAGATTCACACCGGAATGGCACAAAATGTCTGTTGACGGTAGCCCCTTTTCGTTCTTAGGAATCAGCCCTCCGGACCGGATAAGCACATCCCTCAAACAGGGGGGGGCATAAAATGCATAGACACCTGGTGATACGATGTCTCCTGAAATCCCCACGAACACCTTATTAGGAAAAGGGCCCCCGTCGGGTTCGGACAATCTGAAAACGCTTCCCGTGAAATGCATGGCAAGAAGAATGAACAACAGGG
>JAXHTA010000238.1:0-6071 GCA_034190285.1 Thermodesulfobacteriota bacterium
GTCGACTGAAGGCCGCTGGGTTGCAATAATCAGATGGATGCCTGCGGCTCGGGCCATCTGGGCCAGCCGTGTGATTGCCTCTTCAACATCCTTTGAAGAAACCATCATCAGATCGGCCAGCTCGTCAATGACGATTATTATGTACGGCACGGCCTTGTCGGTCTGCCTGCCGATATCATCTGCATCGCTTTTCGGTCTATTCACTACTTTGCGATTATAGGCCTCGATATTCCTGACCCCCCTGTCTGACAACAGCATGTATCGCCTCTCCATCTCTTCCACAGCCCATCTAAGCGCCTTGTTGGCATCTTTCGGTTGGGTTACCACCGGATGAAGCAGGTGAGGGATGTCATGGTATGCCGAGAGTTCGATCCTCTTTGGATCAATCATCAGAAACCGGGCCATCTCCGGAGAAACCTTGAAAAGCAGGCTGTTTATCATTGTGTTTATGGAGACGCTTTTTCCGGTTCCGGTAGCCCCGGCAACCAGCAGGTGAGGCATACTGGTCAGATCCGTGATCACAGGTGCTCCGGTGATGTCCTTGCCGATGGCAATGGGCAATTTACATTTGGAATTCCTGTATGGGAGGCTTGCAATAATCTCCTTCAGGAACACCGGTTCTCTCTGGTTATTAGGGATTTCTATGCCTATAGCGGCTTTTCCCGGTATGGGCGCAACAATCCTGATAGTGGAGGCCCTGAGAGCCAAGGCAAGGTCATCAGACAGCCCAGCCACCTTGCTGATCTTTATGCCCGGAGCCGGCTTGTATTCGTACATTGTGATTACCGGCCCAGGGAGGATCTCCACTACTTCCCCTTCAACACCAAAATCCCCCAGCTTTTTCTCAAGACGTCTGGCGTTCATCTCCAGACTTTCTCTCTGGATGTCTCTGTCCCTTCCCTCGGGCGGATCATTGAGCATATCCAGAGAAGGCAGCTGAAATTCGCCTGCCACGTTCATGAAAGGGAATAGTTCTTGCTCCGGTCTCTTCTCCTTGTCCGGTACGTCTTTTACGATAGTAACCTTCGGCTGCAGTTTTATTTTTTTTCTGGCGGCGGTAGTCTTACGGGACCTCCTCCTGCGCTCCTTTCTCTTCCTCGCGGCCTCTTTTATATACCTCAGGACGCCAAGGACCCGGCTGGTCAAAATCGAAAACAACCAACCCAGAGAGCGGCCTGTTATGACCATCAGGGAGATGACAAAAATCGTGAAAATAAGGATAAGCGCCCCAAAATGGTTGAGGAACATTTTTGTCAGTTCAGCTAAATGTAGTCCTACTAAGCCACCGGGTTCAATGTCTTCGCCCTTGAAACTCACTCTTTCCGCAAGTTGCAAGTCCAAGATTGCCGAAAATGAAATGACCAGTGCAAAGGTGGCTATAATACTCTTGACGGGAGACGACATGGAAGTCTCACGGAAGGAGATGTAGGCAGCGGAAAGGAATATGATCACAAGCCAGAATGCGGAAAATCCCAGCAAGTCAAACATGGTACCGGCCACATGAGCACCAACTGTACCGAAGAGGTTGTGGGCCATATCCACCGGTCGGGTAACGTTCCAGAAAAGCTGATCCCCGGGGTGATAAGATAAAAGACTCCCACCCAGAATGATGGCCGCAAGCAGCAGGACAAGGCCCTGGATTTCTTTCCTGATTGGATGTGCGGGCTTATCCCTGTTGCCATCTGAATTGGATTTGTGGCTCAATTCTAATATCCTTCACCAAAAAGCGAGCTGCCTTAGATGATATGCGCCCCCCGCAACTACAGAAGAACGTGAAGCTCTTGTGTACGGGGTCTACTGATCTTCATTGGGTACGGTGATGACGATTGGCAGTATAAGGGGGCTCCTATCGAGGACGTCATAGAAAAAACGTTTCAACCGCCTCTGGATACCCAATTCGACATCTTTCAATTTGGCGGAGGATGGCCGCTCAAGTTCATCGAGGACCTCCAGGACAACGCATTTCGCCTCCTCAAGAATGGACTCACCCTGATCCTCGAAGACCAACCCACGCGATATGATATCCGGTCCGTAAATAACATCCCCCGTCTGTTGGTCCACGGCCAGCAAGACGATGACCATCCCGTGCCCGCTGAGCCTTCTCCTGTCCCTCAGGAGCATCTCTCCCACATTGCCTATACCTTTGCCATCAACAAGGATCTGGCCGGTATGAACAGGGCCTTCAAGTCGAGCCTTATGGTTTTCGAAAAGAATCACATCCCCATCTTCAACAACCAAGACCCTTTCCTCGGGCATCCCCGAGTCCCGGGCCAGCTGTGCGTGCCTTACAAGATGCCTGTACTCGCCATGAATAGGTACAAAATAGCGCGGCTTTACAAGGCTCAACATAATCTTCAGTTCTTCCCTTTTGGCGTGACCTGAGCTGTGTATGTCAGAAACCTTTTCATAGACCACATCAGCTCCCATACGGTAAAGACTGTTAATGATTGAGGCGATGGCTTTCTCATTGCCCGGGATGAACCGTGAAGAGAGAATGATGGTGTCGCCCCGCTTAATCGTTATGTTCTTGTGCTGTCCGCGTGCCATCCTGGTCAGGGCGGACATCGGCTCACCCTGGCTCCCTGTGGTAATTACAGCGATCTTCTCGTCAGGAAATCTGTCGATTTGTCGTTCTCTGATCTCCGTATCGTCAGGCATGCTGATAAACCCTTGCTCCCTGGCTATGCCCACATTAGTGATCATACTTTTCCCGCTGAACACGACTTTTCGGTCAAATTGTACAGCCAGGTTGATGACTTGCTGGATCCGGGAGATGTTGGATGCAAAAATGGCTACAATGACTCTCCCTGGTGATGTCTCAAAGAGGCCTTCCAGGGTATTCTTCACCTCCCTCTCGCTGAGGGTAAAACCCTCCTTTTCCGCATTAGTGGAGTCTGAGAAAAAGGCCAGGACCCCCTTTCCTCCGAAGTGGGCAAACCGGATCAGGTCTGTAAACTGGTCGTCAACAGGGGTCGCATCGATCCTGAAGTCACCGGAGTGCACAAGCGTGCCTTCGGGCGTGTCAATGACTAGGCCGACGCCATCAACAATGCTGTGGTTGACACTGACATATTCCACCTTAAAGGGACCGAGTTGAGTGACATCTCTTGCCCCTATTACACGAAGATCAACGCGCTCAGGCAGATGGTATTCCTTGAGTTTCTCTTTCAACAGCTCAAGTGTGAAACTCGTGCCGAAAACCGGTACGGAGAATTCTCTCAGGAAAAAGGGCATTGCACCTATATGATCTTCATGGCCGTGAGTCAGAATAATGGCCATGACATTGTCTTTTTTCCCTTTTAGGTATTGAAAATCGGGAATCACCAAGTCTATGCCCGGCATATAATCATCCGGGAACATGAGGCCCGCGTCCACCACCAGCAGGTAATGCTCATATTCAATGGCCATCATGTTAAGTCCTATTTCTCCCAGCCCTCCTAAAGGTACGACTGTCAGCATGTTGCTCCTCTTTATTACTATTTAATTAATCAGGATGCCTCCCTAAACGGCCTTCAGGATAGCAGGATATATTCTGACTTTTTAAGAAGTTATGGTCCCAACTCAGGTCCCGGCTTTCTCCAGTATAGAGACAGGGTCTGAACGAGTCAAACAGATTCTAAAGAGGGAGAGGTCAATGATAAGCATTTGGCGGGCAATCAATAGAAGATATGTCAGGCCTTCGAATTCACCTCGATATGCCAGGGCTCAAAACGTACTCCAAGCATGTTGTCCTTACTGTACCGCAGGTTGATGTAGCCGAGATTCTGAAGTTTTCTGAAGACCTCTGTTTTGGTGAAGCGTTCAGTGAAGTTGGCAACCCCGAAGCCGACCTGTCCCACGTCAAAATCGCCTATGCCGTGGAAGGAATAGCCGGGCGGGGCAAGGGAGCGAGAGGCCATGGATAGATTGCCCTTGCTCTTGTAGGCCTTGTTGAGAAAAAGGAGAAACTGCTTCATAACACTTCGCACGCCCGAGGTCAGGATAACCTGCTCGCCCACGTCCTCTGCAATTCTCTCATAGGTCTCGAGGGGCAGGCCCTTATAGAGGTAGTTGCCGGTGTGGGGAATCTTGACTACCTCTTTTCTGTGAATCAGGTCCGTTAGGTTCTTCAGCGGCTTTTCACCGTAAAACCCGTAAAAGGCGGCGTTTCTGTAGAATATCATCTCCAGAAAATCCAGTTCGTCCTTTGTAAACCGTCCCACCCTGGAATAGTGCCTGGCAATTTTCAGGGCATCGTCGAAGTTCAACAGATAGAAATTGCTGTGACCAACTGTCTGTTGTAGGCGATTGAGTCTCTTTACAGAGGATTCCAGTACCCGGAATTCTCCCCGACTGAGATAGGCGTCGTCCTTGTGATGCCTGTTGAAATCTCGCATCCTCTGGAGGTAGTCCTTAATGTAATCATCGTAGTCTTTTGCTGGGGTAACAGGTGGGAGTTTCGCCATCTCCGCCATTACATCCCCGGCATACCCCGCCCCGATGACAACCGCGGTCAGGACCTTCAGGAAATCTCTTCTTTTCATCTTAGAATAAAAAACCACCTGGTTTCTGATTCAGAACGCCCATTTTTTTGGGCCGCTGTTCCGCTTTTACTGAATCTGCCCAAATGATCCGATAAGATACTGTCTCATTCTTATCCTCCCCCGATGAACTGGAGGAGATGATTCTTGATAAGACACATGGCCTATCCTAAAAGGCATAATATTCTATCTCTATTACAGCTGCAATGCAACTATTAGGCCGAAAATTAGACCTGGGCAAATACACCTGACTTACTCCTCATCGGAACCCATGATTTCTCTCCAAGACCTCAATCTGCAATAGGGAACGGGGCTAACTGTTATCTGAACGAAAACCAGGGTTTTTCGTTCAGATCAAGGACTTCAAAGGGTATGGCCACTAAATATTGAGCGTTTGCGTCAAATAATTAACACAAATGTCGGGTAACATCACAGGGTATCAACAATTCAGGACAAGGAATCCATCAATCAGATTATGGGGACGTACTATGGATCCAATTTCCTTATCAATTCTAGCAAATTCTTTGTGTGCTTGTTACTCAAAAATAAGGCGGTCAATCCTTTTGAAAGACTGACCGCCCCTCGAAATCATTGAGTTACTGGTCGGGGCTCGGGGATTTGAACCCAGGGTCCCCTGAACCCCATTCTTTATTTCCTAAGCGCAAATTAGGTAACTTCTCAAAAAGTCCGGGTATATCCTCCTATCCAAGGGCCATGTGGGTCCCTTTTTTAAAGGCCGCAAAGTTTTGCCTCATTTCAGAAAACGGCGGTGTTGCCGTGAAATTCATCCGAGGACAGCCCCATAGGAGGCCCACTCAACAAGCGGCCGCCCTTTCCGCCTGTACTGAGGTAGTATTTAATTAACCAGGGGGCGTGAACGTGCGGCGTAAGAATTTATGTTGCAGCCTTTAAAAAGGAGACCCACATAGCCCTTTTGTATTCCCGGACCTTTTGAGAACTTACCAAATTAGACAATAAGGCATTAATATAACAGCGTATTTCGGTCGTCACATAAAACAGATTTATACATGTTTTGAAAAAGATGACCATATCTTTTATGCCAGCGATTATAATTGACAACGTAGCCGGTTAAAAGTCTTATCATATAGACAGAGAACCCTTTCCGGTTCTGGCCGAAAGATGAAACTGTGTTTCCATAAGAACCCAGACATAGATACTAAGGGCCTCCTGCTCACAAAGATCCTTAAGGCGGCCAAGAAAAGCCTCTCACAATCCCTCTTGCTGCCGAATATCTCCAGACCGTCAATCCCCCCCTGCCCGTTACATGATGCAAGGCACCGGGTCTATTAAGTCTTGGTTGTCTGGGCATAAAGGGAAGGTATCCCTACTACTATGCCTGTTTGTCAAGTTGCCTTGGAACCAACGTCCCATTTTATAAGCCGGCCTCCAGTCAGTGCCTGATCCCTTCAAATTATTATCTTTTTTTATTGCTAAATCTTGGTTTTTATTTTTTAATAAGCTATCCTTTCCATATTCAATTAATTCTAATTCATAATATAAAGAAATAGCATGAAATGCTTGTTTTTGTTG
>JAXHTA010000239.1:0-6070 GCA_034190285.1 Thermodesulfobacteriota bacterium
CCTTGATCTTATGAGGACCTTGCGGGAGATGGCAGATGCAGGCGTTACAGATGTGGTCATGGAGGTTTCTTCCCATGCGCTCGATCAGGGAAGGGCCAGGGACTGTCCTTTCAAGATTGTCGTTTTTACAAATATTTCCAGGGATCATCTGGATTACCATCAGTCCATGGACAAATACTTCGAGGCGAAAAGCAGGCTTTTCCGTGGCCTTGGCGAGAGCGGTGAGCTCACAAATGCAGTTATTAATGCTGATGACCCGAAAGGAAAGGACTTGGCCGAGCTGACTCACGTTCCTGTGATGACATATGGCCTGAAAAGAGACTGTAAGGTCAGGGCTGATCGCCTCCAGGTGAGACAGGATGGCCTGCGCGCCAGGCTAATAACCCCTGTCGGTGAAGTGGATATACAATCTCCGCTATTAGGGAATTTCAATATCTACAACATCCTGGCCGCTTCGACCGTTGCCCTTTGTATGGATATAGATCTCAAGGCGATCTCAGAGGGCATAAGACGCCTTAAAAGGGTCCCAGGCCGCTTGGAACTGGTGGAAAACCGTCGTTCACTCGCTGTTGTTGTGGATTACGCCCACACGCCCGATGCCCTTCTGAATGCATTGGGAGCCGTCAGGCCCCTGACCAAGGGACGCCTGATTACAGTTTTCGGATGTGGCGGTGATCGCGACAGGGGCAAAAGGCGGGAGATGGGACGAATAGCCGGAGAACACAGCGATCTGGTCTTTATAACCTCGGATAATCCCCGGAGCGAAGATCCGGCTGCCATTGCATCTGAGATCGACAAGGGGGTGTGTGAATCCGGTCTGGAACGGTTGGTGGAGTCCTCTGATGACCTTACGATCGGCCCTGGATATATCCTTGAGCTGGATCGCGGAAATGCCATCAAAAGAGCGGTTGAGATGGCGGACAAAGGCGACCTGATCTTGATTGCCGGCAAGGGTCACGAAGACTACCAGATTATCGGGAAGAGCAAAAGGCATTTCGATGATCGGGAGGTGGCGGCAGAGGCCGCATCAGGGGGAATCTGAATGGCGGCTGCCTGGGGTAAAATAACCGCCAAAGAAATCATCGATCCCATAAGAGGGACATTTGAAGGTAGCATGTTGGAGGCGGAAGGCAGCTGGCCTACGGGGGCACCTGAGAAGCCACAGACCGTGTTCTCAGGACTCAGTACCGATTCAAGAAGGATAAGACCTGGTGAACTCTTCTGGGCCCTTAAGGGGGAACGATTTGACGGACATGATTTCGTCCTGAAGGCCGTGGAACGAGGGGCCGCCGGAGTAGTAGTCCAGAAGCACCACCTCCCCACTGGCGAATCCAGAATCCCTATTGCTATTAGTGTAGATGATACCATTAAGGCTCTGGGGGACCTTGCCGGGTGGTGGCGGCGCCAGTACAGGGTCCGGGTGTTTGCGATTACCGGCAGCTCAGGAAAGACTACTACCAAGGAGATGGCGGCCAGCATATTAGAGATGGGTAACAGGACACTGAAGAATCAAGGGAATTTTAACAACCTGATCGGGCTGCCCCTCACCATACTGCGGCTGGAGGAGGGACACAGCAACATGGTGGTGGAAATGGGCATGAATCAACCTGGAGAAATCGCCCGTTTGACTGAGATCGCAGATCCTGATGTTGGAGTCATCACAAACGTAGGAATGGCCCATCTTGAAGGTCTTAGAGATATTGAGGGAATAGCCAGGGCAAAATCGGAGCTGGTTGAAAAGATTTCGTCAAAAGGCAAGGTGCTCGCGAACGGGGATGACGAGCTTCTGATGAAGACGGTTCTATCTTTCCGTAAAGATGTACTTACCTTTGGTCTTGGAAGAGAGAATGACGTGAGGGCCTGCAGAATAAGGGATTCAGGCCGAAAGGGAGTTTCCTTTGATCTCCGATATCAGGGCCGCTCCATGCCAGTGAGATTAAGGACCCCTGGTCTTCAAAACGTGTCAAACGCTCTGGCTGCGGCAGCGATCGGCCTGTGCTCCAATGAACCTGACGGGCATATTGTAGAAGGTCTGGCCCGCTTTGCTGGAATAGAAGGACGGTTTACGGTGGTGCCGTTGGCCGGAGGTGTTACCCTGGTGGACGACACTTACAACTCCAACCCTTCGTCGTTGAAGGCAGCCCTTGAGTCCGTCAAGACGCTTGTTGACAAAGACGGGAGGATAATTGTGGGTTTGGGCGAGATGATGGAGTTAGGAGATGCAGCATCTTCTGCACACCTGGAAGCAGGCCGCCTGGTGGCCGAGATCGGAGCCCATTATCTTCTGGCTATGGGGGAACATGCCCATGAGATGGTAGATGGAGCAGTTAAATCAGACATGCCTCGATTTCGAGGGGAGGTTGTAAAGACACACAGTGAAATGGTGAAGAGAATAATAGATGAGATTCGTGAAAAAGACCTTATCTTGCTTAAGGGCTCTCGGAAAATGGAGCTCGGAAAGGTCGTTTATGGCCTTAAGAAATCCGTACAGTAAGGTATCTCTTACCTGTCGGGACTTTTTGAGCCCTTACCGCTCAAGGCTCAAATCCTTGTATGTGCAAGGCCTGTCCTGTAAAAGCCTGTAAACCCAAAAAAGGGGGGAGCATTGTGGACGGATTAACAAAGATACTGGTTGTGGATGACGAAAGTGCTATCAGGTTTCTGCTGTCAGATGTCTTGTTGAGCAGAGGATTTGAAGTGAGCACGGCAAAAGACGGGCAGGAATCGCTTGAACAACTTGAAAGGAACGATTTTGACCTGGTAATCACCGACATAAACATGCCGCGGTTGGATGGGATCTCAATGTTGAAGAGAATGAAGAAGGCCCGCCGTAAAGAGAAGATCATCGTCATGACCGCAAAACCCATAGACCAGCAGCTTTTGGCCGGTGATATGCCCCAAGTGCTCACCCGTCTCAGCAAGCCCTTCAAGATGGATAACTTTCTGGATGTGGTTATATCCGCCGTATCCGATGAAAAGAGAATGCCTCAAACTACAACCGGATGCCTGGCATAGAGGCCTGCCCGAGAATGACTGTTTTACATAGCCTTTCATTCGACCCGCACGCCTCCATTTTGAGGAAAACTGCCGTTCCGGGACAGGCTCCGCAGGCAGAAGATGCTATTAAGGACGTCTGATAGATGTTTTATAAACTGATTTACCTGTTTCACACAGATTACTCGTGGTTGAATGTCTTCAGATATATCACCTTCAGGACTATCCTATCTATCTTGACGGCCCTCACAATCTGTTTCATTTTCGGCGGCTGGGTGATAGGCAGGCTATCAGCCATGCAGGTGGGAGAGTACATTCGGGATGATGGGCCCCCCAACCACAGTTCAAAAAAGGGTACGCCTACTATGGGAGGGTGCCTGATTCTGCCGGCAATCATCCTCTCCATAGTTCTCTGGGCAGATATCAAGAATATTTATGTCTGGACCGTGCTGTTCATCATTTTGTCCTTCGGCGGCATCGGATTTGTGGACGATTATCTGAAGCTGGCCAGAAAAGGCAGCAGTGGCCTGAGTGTAATGTCAAAGCTCTCTTTGCAGGTTCTGGCAGCCGTTGGCGCAGCCTTGATCCTGTATACCTATCCTGATTTTGACACGAGTCTGAACCTGCCTTTTCTTAAGAGCGTTGCGCCGGACCTGGGCCCCGGCTATATACTGCTTGCTGTTTTTATTATCGTCGGGACCTCTAATGCCGTTAATCTTACTGACGGACTCGATGGGCTCGCTATCGGTCCGGTGACTGTGGCCTTCGGCAGCTATCTGGTTTTCGCCTATTTGGCGGGGCATGGAAAGATAGCTTCTTATCTGCAGATCCCCTATGTTTCCGGGACAGGAGAGATAGCTGTGCTTTGCGGGGCGGTTGTAGGCGCGGGGCTGGGGTTCTTGTGGTTCAACGCCTATCCGGCGGAAGTCTTTATGGGTGATGTGGGGTCCCTCTCCTTGGGGGCTGTTCTAGGCACTGTCGCTGTCATTACCAAACAGGAAATGGTACTCGTCCTTGTAGGAGGTCTGTTCGTCTTTGAGGCGCTCTCCGTAATCTTCCAGGTGGCATACTTCAAGTTGACAGGGGGACAGAGGATCTTCCGAATGGCCCCAATTCATCACCACTTCGAATTAAAAGGATGGCACGAACCGAAGGTGATAGTTCGATTCTGGATCATTGCCATAATTCTGGCCCTCCTTGCCTTCAGCACATTGAAATTGAGATAAGGAGAAGGGTTGTGAAGTATGATTTAGAGGACCGACTTGTAGAGTTTGCCGTTTCAATGATTGGTACGGTGGGTGGGGGTTCCTGCACACAGGATGCCAATCATGTTCCAGACCAATTTGTTTGTACCCGCAATTCATTTAGACTTGAACAGACTGAAGCGCTGAACACCGAATCCCGAAGAGATTTTGTTCAGAAGGTGAAGGTGTCCTTAAAGGAATTGAATGACGTCAGGGTATGGATTGGTATTATTTTTATGAAGGCGTTTATGGGGCGTGCAGAAAAAGTGGAATCAGAGCTTTCGGACTGTCAGGAATTGATCCGTATCCTTGCCACTAACGTTGTGACAACGGAGTCTAAGAAGGCACAAGGAGTGGGCTGAAGAAGTCCATGTCAGGTCATGGCAAAAGCGACGGCGCGTAGTCTGGAAATGAGACAAGTCCAAAAGCCGGATGTGTACAAGAAAAAAGTCCTTGTGGTGGGACTGGGAGTTTCGGGGCTTTGGTCTTCTCGATGGTTGGCCGGGCAGGGTGCGGATGTGACTGTGAGTGAAATAAAGGCTGAGGCCGACCTTGACCCCGACCTGCTAAAAGGCCTTCGGGAACTCGGGGTCGTGCTGGAGACCGGCGGGCACAGAAGAGAGACCTTTTTTAATGCAGAAATGATCATAGTCAGCCCCGGCGTACCACATGATATGGAGGTTCTCAGGGCCGCGGTGGAAAGTGGTGTCTCTGTGATGGGTGAATTGGAGTTGGCCAGCCGATTGATTGATACGCCGATGATTGCCGTGACCGGAACAAACGGAAAGTCCACAGTAACGGCCTTGTTGGGCCTTATGCTTGAGAACGCGGGTGTTGAGGTTTTCGTAGGCGGTAACATTGGAAGGCCTCTGATGGAATATGCCGGAGGAGAAAGAAATGCAGACTATGCGGTGGTCGAAGTAAGCAGTTTCCAACTGGACACGGTCGATACATTTTGCCCCTCTGTTTCCATGGTCTTGAATATTTCTCCTGATCACCTGGACAGGTACCCCCACTATGAGGCCTATGTTCAATCCAAGCAGAAGATCTTCAAGAATCAGGGCTCAGGCCAGTATGTCATATTAAACGATGATGATCCTGTACTATCTTCTATTCGCATCTGTCCGGGAGTCTCTGT
The DNA here is from genome assembly GCA_034190285.1 of Thermodesulfobacteriota bacterium. Classification (GTDB taxonomy): domain Bacteria; phylum Desulfobacterota; class DSM-4660; order Desulfatiglandales; family Desulfatiglandaceae; genus JAXHTA01. The sequence goes on from JAXHTA010000239.1 coordinate 5,377, forward strand.
TCTTCGTTATGGTCTCAAAAAAAAGGGAGGCAGACACGCCTTTATCGAGAATAGAAATATCTCAGCCTGTCTGCCCGGGATGGAGCCCAGCTACTTTTCCTTTAAATCCATGAGCCTGCATGGGGAGCATAATCTTGAAAACCTTCTAGCAGTTGTACTGGCAGGTGTGACGCTTGGCGTCAGCAGTACAGTGATTCAAGAAACCATCGAAGGATTTAGAGGCCTTCCTAATAGGCTTGAACGGGTGGGGGACCTAAATGGAGTCGTGTTCTATAACGATTCCAAGGCCACCAATGTAGATGCCGCTGCCAGGGCGGTCAAGAGCTTTGACCAGCCCTTGATCCTGATTGCAGGGGGACGACACAAGGGCGCTGACTATGCCCCTCTTGCAGGAGTTGCCCGGGGAAGGGTCAAAAAGGCCGTCCTCTTGGGAGAGGCCCGGAATCTACTGGCCGAGTCTTTTGAGGGTGTTGTTCCATTTTTATTCGCAAAGAATATGGAAGAGGCAGTATCCAGGGCATATTCGACAGCTGAGGTGGGGGATGTGGTATTGCTTGCCCCAGCGTGCTCCAGCTTCGATATGTTTTCGAATTATTCGCACAGGGGCGCGGTATTCAAGGCTGCTGTTGAGAGGCTTCCTGGTGGCTGAGAAGAAATCGGCAAACTCGAGATACGATTACATGATTCTCATTCC
>JAXHTA010000024.1:0-16470 GCA_034190285.1 Thermodesulfobacteriota bacterium
TATATACGATTATCCGCAACCAAGAGACTCATGAATCTATAAGAAGAGCTGCAAGCCTTAATGGTCAGCAACGTTAATGTATAAAATTGCATCCAGGCTTATCAAAGTAGTTTTGATAAAAGCAACTGGTTTTATAATTATATACGGATATAATAGATATTTCGGATAAAATCGATTGATAAAAGATCAGGGCTATTTTGTTGATGAAAATATTATGACGCTTTCACGAAGTTGAGTAATGTTAGAACTGTATTTACTTTTGCGCTTCTTCAGATAACGGAGCACTCCAATTTCTTTTAAGTACCAACCTGCTTTTGAACCAACATCTCCAAGAATGAGATCCACAGGAACTTCGATACCAGCATAAGCAGAATTGGATACCACAATCCAAAGTGATGCATTCTTTTTTGCTTTTGGTCTCAATAGCTTTAGCAAATTAAACATATCTTCAAAGTACGCCTGAATCATTACAGGTATATACTTGTGCATTAGGTTTTCGCGGTTCTCCTTAATTTGGGAAATAGTTTCATTGTATAAAATTCCAAAATCACTCAAAGTAGGAAACGTCCATTTGGCTTGAACATGGGAACGTACCGTATGTAGTCTTAGATCATACAATTCCTGTTTATTGGTAACAAATTTTCCAAGAAATAACTCTGGACGGTAAATGTCTGTATAATCAAAAGTGTTCAAATAGGGTGGTGAGGTAATACAGAGGCTGAAACTCTCAACCTTATTCGAATCATTAAGAGCTTTTCTTGAATCAGCGTTAATTATTGTGGCATTTTGAGATAGGGGATATTGTTCAATATCCTCAATCATTTGATCCAACTGAGCAGATAATGATTTAAGAAATGATTCCTTGTTAAAATTGTAATCTTTCCAGCTTAGCCTATACCGCAAGCATTTGCCGTCTCTTCTAGCGTTGCAATTTTTCATTGCCGCAGTGATCAATGCTAATCGAAAAAGCTTGCGAATGTTATAGGAAAAAATTTGAGAAGTATAAATCCACCCTCCTTCAAAGGAGTTCAATACACCATCATTAAATAACCACTTATCAAGCTTATCAGATTTTGAAAAAGTCGAGAAGCCTATAAGGTTGGACTTTCCGCCTTTTTCAACGGAGGAAAGCAATTCTGCTTTATGTTTTTTAAATTTTTTTAGGTTGGCATTCTTGAGTTTCGCAGAAGACAAGTAGGATGTAAATGGATTAACTTCAATTCCAATTGATCTGTAACCTTTCAAGGCAGCAGTGAGAGTTGTCGTTCCACTGCCGTTAAAGGGATCAAGAATCACATCATCTTTTCTTAATCCGGATATTTCGATTACCTGTTCAACAAGATTTGGTGAAAATCCCTCTTTATAAAAATACCACCGGTGTCTCGGTGCTTCGACCGTGGTATCCGAATTTGAATAACCCAAATCTTTTAAATGATAGTTCTCGTTTATTAGATCCATAGTTAGACTGTATAATTCGCTTCCATAAAAAACCTCATCGGTTCTGCGAAATCAGCTCTTGCTATACTATAATCCGGGTTATAATCGATTTCTCTGTTTTTATAATAATCTGCATTATCCAGTGAAATACTATCAATAATCGGATCTGTACGCCTTCTTCTGCCGTCAAATACGACCAGATACCCTATCGTTATTTTATCAGGAGCAAATAACTTATTACTATCAAGGTAGTCCTTTAGTTGACCAGCACCACTCACAGCCCTTGCTTGAGTGTAGTTTTGCGTGATTCTATCTCCAGAATTATTTAATGATCTTCCAAGCCATTTAATTTCTATTACTGCTAACCGATTGGTCAATGTCCAAGTAATTTTAATATCTACAGGGTGGGATGCATCCATGTTTTGCTCTGGTCTGACTTCGGCATCTCGTAGCTGACTATAGAGGAAATAAAGTAATGAATCACGCATTAAATCTTCTGGACCGGCTTTAAAATAGATTCTGTTATTATTAAACCATATGTCCTTTAGATAAGGACAGTATGATATCCTGGCAAATCTAACTTTGTAATTTTCTAACGCTACTTCGAGTTCCTTGTAGGTCGGGATAGCGAAATAACTGTCGGCATAAGGATTTTTTCTTAGCGTGCGCTGTTCCGTTTTGCCCAGAATAACTTCTTTAAAGTTTTCCCATTGATATACAATTGCATTTTTTTTTATATTCCCAACGTCAGGAATAAATTCTGAAGAAACATATAAATCAAGATTCTCTCTGACTTCAATTGTTAAATGATCACCACTGAGTTGGGAGAGATTCTGAAATAATTTGTATCTAACAGGATTAGCATTAGGAATGTTTTTAAGAAAGGAAGCGGGTTCAAATGCCGAATAAATTATAATTTTCGAAAAAGATGAAAAATTTAAATGTCTATATATTTTGTTAATTGCGTCTGTCAATAAAGTCAGTCGTTTAAATCCATCTGACCCATAGTCTTCTCTGATCAATATATAATATTGATCGTGTACTATGCCTTTAAAGAAATTTATTCCTTTTTCGTCCGAAATCATATTGCTTTTTGTTCTTGCTCTTTTACATTCAATGCTTCAATCCATACTACTGCAGGAATGAGCAAGTCTTTATAATCTGCTTCTTTCAGTGCTTCTTTCAACGTACCAAATTGCTCATACAGCGCACTGGTAGCTGGACTACTTTCATCCAACAAGAATTTTCTGGATGTTGAGTTTCTATCAGTCTTTAAAACTGGTTCGTTTTGAATCGCTTTTTTGATGTATCCGACTGGGATTAACGAAAGGCTTTTGCATGCTGCATCTAAATATTGCACTCTTTGTTTAAACGCATGTAGAGTTAGATAGAAATCAATATCCGCCCGACCTTTTTCTGTAAGTTTAGCGTATCCTTCTGTAGTCTGTTCTACTGAGGCTTTACTTTTTAAAAAATTCCAGGCTTCGCGAATATCAATACTATAAGGGCTCCCGAGTTGAGTTTTCACAAAGCTATATTCCCAAAAACTTAAAGAATTCCCACCATAAAGAGCAAGCAAGCAAGACAAATAAGCAAAGAACTGAATTTCTGGATGAGAGAAGTCATCTAACTTGAATTCAATTCTTGATCCAATATAAAGAGTATCAAATATTGCTTCTGGTTTTCTATCCATATTATTAAGTTAATGCTTCCTCAATTTTCAAATAGGCGTTTTCAATAAAATCTTCCTCTTGCTGTTGAACATCGGATAAAGTTGTCCACTCAGTCATTCTTTCAATATGCATACCTGAGTCTTTGCACATTTTAGCGAGTTGTAACAATAATTGAGAGGTATTAATGTTGGCGGTCAGTATTAAGCTATATTCTTTCTTAGAAAAATCGGCGAACATTCTTCCTGCACGACTTTCGTATGCTATATCAAGAGACCCCTCTGGGGTATCCACTAAAAGAGTGCAATTGCGAGCACCTAACTGGATTAAGGCCATTCGTAAAGCTATATCAATAAAATATCTTTGACTTTCAGATAATTGGTGTGATTTTTTTCTCTGGCTATCGTTGATGTCTAGTTTGAAGAAAACAGCTTTAGAGGTTATCGAAAGTTGTATATCAATATTTAATCCTAAGAAACTTTTGGCATAGCTGTTAAAGATTGGAATAAATTCTGATTCCGCTTGGTTATATTGCAGGCTAAGTTCTTTTTCAAGGGGTTTTAACTCATTTTTCTTCTGGTCTCGTTTCTTTATATTTTTCTCTTTTTGTTTTACATATCGGTCTATTTGATTTTTATAACTATCAATAAGAGAAGACAACCCATCTTGAGTTTTTGGACGATTTAATTTTTTTATTAAGTCGCTATTGTCTTTTTCGATTTGTGTTATTTTTTCTTTTGCTTCTGAAATTGCGACCGATATAGATTTTTCATCTTCAATCAACCTGTTTTTTCGGTCTTGGGCATTTTTGGCTTCGGTCTTTAACTTAAATAATTTCTCATCTATTTCCTTTAATTTCTCCAAAAATTTTACGTTATCACCCTCTGGATGATTTTGTTTTAGTTCCTGGATTATTTTAACCAATCGATCTAAAGCAGGCTGATAATCCTCTCCAGAAAAAATCTTGGCCTTTAGTTCATTCAAAACATCAATTATTTCGTTATTCCTTTCAATCGGAGTTTCATCAGGATTTGAGCGATTAAAAATCAAATCATATTCTGACTTAAGTGCTGATATTCTTATAGAATAATCAGCGATAATTGTTTCGATATCACGAAGGTCGTCGGAAATACTCTCAGATTTATTAAACAACTCGTCAAGCTCTTCGGTCAATTTTTTGTGATCTTCATATATTTTGAGTTCATCTTCACTCTCCTTGCTTTTGCCAGAGTTTTTCTGTTGGTCAATTATATTTCTTAGTTCATTTCTTGCTTTTGTTATGTTCCACTGAATGTTCTTTGCGTTTGAATCATATTTAGAGACATCTTTTCTTAGCTGATCGGCAAGTTTTGCCTTCGAAGGGTCTAACCCAAAAAATAAGTGCAGAACTCTTTCCATAATGTTATTGTTCCAGAAAAGTAGTTGATGAGTTTCATCGAAGGTTAAAACAAAGATTTGAAGGAATACAAACTGATCGAACCCGGAAAGGCCGATATCATTAGCTAAATTTTTTTCATATTCTTCATTCAGTTCAGCCGGGGTTAGATTTTTGGGTAGTTTCACTGAACTTCCGTTCACTGTTTTTTCAAAACATCTCAATTCGTCTGGTTCGAAAAAACCCCTTGTAACTTTGCAGGATGCCTCGCCAACATTGAAATGTAAAGTAACTTCTGCTAAATCTCTATCGCTCTCGGTAACTTTGCCGTCAAAATATTCAGCCGCAAAACTTTTACTTTTTGAATAAAATTCAGGGATTGATCTATACCATGCAAAATCCGCATCGGCCTTTTTTACAATTCCAGTTAGCGCGTAGTTGATAATGGTAACGAATGTGGATTTGCCCAATCCATTTGCCCCTGCAAGACAAAAGACTTTTTTGTCAATATCTATGGAGATATGTTGCGTTTTCTTAAATAAAGAAAAGTTTTTTATTTCGATCTTTGTTATGTCTGGAAAATTGTATTGCTCCATCACCTAAAATTTACCTCGATCTTCTTTTGAATAGAATACTCTGTGCAGTTTTTGTTGTCAAAGAAATTTACGAAATCATTTTTAGCTTTGAGATCGGTAATTTTTACTGCTGAGAGCAAACTAACTGCTCTGCAGCGAGGGAACCGGGGCTGCAGCAGCCAAAGATTATGGCCTATTTTGCTGAATTAATAGATATTTGTTCAATTTCAAAAATAATATTGTTTGCCATTTCTAAAATAGCTTTCGCTTCTGATAGTGAAGGCTCAATATCATGGTGGGCATACTTGTTTCGATAGACACCATAGAAGCCACTAATGAGGTTTCTATAGCATTGCTTTTTAGAATCATCCAGTGCTACGGGAATCTTTCCTCCTTTGCCAAACACCAAGTTCACCAAATCATCTCCATCGATTTTGTCTGTAACTCCAAATGCGCGTCGCAGACGATCTGTTAAAACGATGAATGCCTTTCTAATTGCTGAGTCATAGTGTCCCCCTTGGATAAGTGGCAACACTGCATCTCGAAGCTTTTGATCAAAGTGGCTTTCAGTGGTCGCGCTACTAATAATGTTCTTTAATGCCGTGGGGAGATCATAGAAAACAATATCTCTAATATCGGCAGTACAACCTTGTTTATCATTTTTCTTGAGGTAATAGTCCAAAAAATGCAAGTGCCTTCCTAAGTTCCCGCATTGCTCCCATTTGAGGCCAGACAGATTGATTAGTTTGTCTGCCTCTTCAGCCAATACTCCACTAAATCGAAGTAACTCATCCGCTTCCGAATCCTCAAACAGGTTATATAGTTCAATAGCTTTATCATATGCATTTTGATACTGTTGTACCGATAAAAGTATTGTGTTTGATTTGCCTATATTCATTGATATCTTATTCCTTCTAAGCGAGTAACAGTCCGCATAACCGGCCGGCAAGGGAGTGTCGCTGATTAGATGTTTTCAATCTGAAGCAATCACCCTCTGTATCGCTGCGTAGTCCTTTTCAGTCGGCATGGCAAACAGGCAGGCTCCGTCGCTTCTCATTGCCCACAATTCTCCAAGTGCTTTCTTCTCTTTTGAGTCTTCATTCCATAGATGGCCACCTTTGTATTCAACTACTAATACCCGTTCATCTTTGAGCTTGCAGACAAAATCAGGGTAAAACTTGTCGGTTGATGTTTGCAGCCAGAAGCAATGTCCCGGACGCCTGACCGGATTTCTTACCCAGAATTCCACTTCATCCAACTGGTCGATAAATTGGGCACATTCAAACTCCTCCCCCTGCGGTTCCAGGTCGCCTATTTCAGGGTAATAATGCTTTTTAAATTCATACCCTCCCCTATAGGCTTTTGAATAAACGTACTTCCGGGGATCAGCGGCATAGGAAAAACAAATATTCGGAGTCACAGTCACTTCTGCCTTTTCACCGAACAATAACGCTTGATAAAACTTGTGACGGGTGTCTTTCCGGTGCTGGTTGATCTTCTTTTCAGCAACTTTCTTGAGTCGGTATTTATCAAGAACAAGCTGCTCAAGGGCCAGGCCCCGCTGTTCGATAAGGACTTGGACAAGACTGGTTAAAAATATGCCGGTATCTTCCTGGGAAATATCAATGTGCTGGATATTGCGGTCAAGCCAGTGAACAAGGCTGGCAACACTCCAGTTTTCGTCACTGGCGAAAAGCTCCATCTGGCTTTGCAGCTTGGAGACAAACCTGGCCGCCACCTTTCCATTTTTAGTAATATCAATTTCGCCTGTCTGGGCATCCGGTCTCTTGGATGAATACTCTTCCTCGGAAAGAAAAGCGTCACATTTTGCCAGCTCCCAATGATGGTCAAGAAAATGCGTCTCTTCAAACTGTTCAAATAGGTTTCCCTGTTTGATTGACAACACCGGTACCGAAAAGAGGACTTTTTTTTCAGAAGGCGTACGTTTCTCCTCATCCAGGTTCTTGCCGGTAGAGACAAAAAACGCCTGGTCAACTCCGGCTTTGCTTTCATCTGTGCCGCAAACCGCCTTTATTTCCTCCCGCTCTTCCTCGCTCATTGCACCGAAAAAAGACAGTTTCTTTTCCTTGTCGTCAAAAGTGATTTTCTTACGGATTTCATCAGAGAGTTTTTCAATTTCCGGCTTCTCAGGCATGGTGACTGTTACCCTCCCCATGAAAGGCTCATTTTCATCAAAGGGAAGTTCCATTTGATCTTTCCTCCCGGGAATGATCAGGTCTTTTGCTTCCTGCCTTTCAAAGCCGCTTTGAACAAGGGCATCGGTCAAGGTATTGGCAACCTCGGCGAAATTGACAGATGTGGCAAAGGCATAGGCTATGTTCAACTCTTCATGGTTCTTCCATGCCGCTTTTGGCAACCGCATGACCCGACCCAATATCTGCTCAATGGCCGTTGCAGAGCGTGATTCCGCCACGCTACACAATACATATGCAAAGGGGCAGTCCCAGCCTTCTCGCAATGCCTGAATGGTGATAACATACCGAATCGGCACGTCGGACTTAAAAATGTCAATTCCGTCAAGCTCTTTTGTTGCACCAGTAGCAATGGCAATATGTTCCTCGGGAATATTATGGTCTTCAATCAGGCATTGCTTTACCACCTCCACGGAAAGGGTTTCCTGGCCTTGGCGCTTCGGTTGAGCCTGGATCAGCATAATCGGTCGAATATATTCACCGGTTTGCTGTTGTTCCAGGCTGGCTGTTTTTTCAAGCCCGTTCCGGCAATGAATGGCATCGGAAAGCAGTTCTTTCCAGTCCGGCCTGGTATCAAGGCGGATTGGCATCTTTATCATTTGGGCAGATTTTAAATCAGCGGCGGACGCGCTGTATAAAACATTGCTGGCATGGTTTTCCCTTGCAGGGGTGGCGGTAAACTCGATGATACAGGACGGGTTGAACCGGGCCAAAGTTTCAAAGGAAAGAGATGTCCTCGCATTATGCGCTTCATCGACAATTACTATCGGCCTTCTAAGCCGCAAAACATTTGCAAAGGAATGAATGGTGTTTCCGCCTTTCCCCTTTTCTAACGTATCCGCTACATGAGTGGGGAGACCGGTGAAATGGTCCATCAAGTCCCCGGAATCCTTATACACTCTTCGTCCAAGCGTATCTTCCACCCGGAAAGCCTGCATTGTAGTGACAATAATGGTTGCTTCGCCGTCAAGATTCGCCCGTTTCACAAAAAGGGCCGCCTCTACATCAAGAACATTCACCGCGCCAATTGTTGTTTCCACGGCCTGCCGGTATGGATGATTGCGGTCGCGCAATGCCTGAATGGTTTGTTCAAGAATGGCATTGGATGGAACAAGCCACAAAACAACCGGACTATCGGTATGCACCAGCTCTCTGGCCGCAACCCCGATACTGTGACAGGCGACAATGGTCTTGCCGCCTCCGGTTGGAATCCGAAGGCAAACATAGGGCAAGCCCGGCAATTCTTCTACTTCATTGTATGGGACGTGTATTCCTTGCCGCAAAGTTTTGGGAGTTATCGAGTAGAAAGAAACATTGGCATCTCCGGTTTGCGAACATTCTTGAAAATAGTTGTGCAGGGCTTCCAGCGCCCATTCCTGATAATCTTTGAGTACGAACATTAATCTACCTTTAATTCATAGGGAATTTGTCGGAAAACCATATTTTCCTGTTTCAGCCGTGTCAATCCCACCCGGCAACTTGTTCCATATACCACTTTTAGGCCGTCATAGGGAGGCAGATCGGCAAGCACGGCACGGGTAAGGGCATTGCCTCCTTGCGGTGTCTTGTCACCTAAAACGCCATTATAGAGCAAATAAATAGCGGTATCGTTATAAATACCGATAAGCGGTGATTTCCCGGAAATATCATTCGGCAATGGCAAGCCGCATTCCTTGAAGAACACAAATCTAGCAAGGCTGATGAATGAAACCGTCTTGGCAATTTGGCCGTTGCCGTCAAAGAGCGTATCGCTAAGAGTGCAGAACTTATAACCACCTCCTCCCTTCCAATTGACATCTTTTGTAATGCCAATTTCATCTTTACCTTTAAAAATATTTGCCAATCTTTTAGTTATCAATGGAATACAATCTGCTTCCATTTCAACGGTGATCCAACGTCTTCCCATTTTATATGCAACGGCGGCAGTTGTTCCACTTCCAGCAAAGCTATCTAAAATCAACTCTCCTTTGTTCGTAGCAATTTCAATTATTCTCTTCATTAGCCTTTCTGGCTTTGGAGTGTCAAAAAGATCAAGCTTTCCGGAAATAGCAAGCATTTCTTTTTTTGCCTCATCAGTGTGACCAACTTCTTCATGAGGCCACCATGTCCAAGGTACAACGCCTTCTACTTCAGAAAAATACCGTATTAAATTGGGTTGCGAATTGTTATTTTTCCCGAAATAAATTCGTCCCTCTTTAAGATATTTTTCAAATGTAGCTTTAGCTATACCCCAACACCTTCCTTTAGGTGGCTTGAAAACTTTACCGCTAGGGGAAGTGATTTCATAAAACTGCTCAGGTGTTGCATGCCCGGCTTGAGCCGTTAAAGGTATCGTTCGCCAAGGCCCTTTTGGGTCATTGTTAGGATTTCGATATACTTTTTTTTGCTTTTCAGTAGGGGAAGTTTTATTTCTAACTGTTTTGAATTTTTGAGGATTTAACGCATAAACAACAATATACTCATGAACATCACCAATAATCGCTCGGTTTTCTCTTGAATATCTCTTTTGCCAAGTTACCGCTGCAACAAATTTGTCTCTACCGATAAGCTCATCTAGTAACATCCTTAACAAGGAGACTGAATTGTCATCTATACTTACAAAAATAACGCCTTCATCTTTTAAAAATTTTAATAACAATTTAATGCGTGGATACATCATACAAAGCCATTTGTCGTGTCGTGATAGGTCTTCTCCTTTTTTCCCCACAACACGGCCAAGCCATTCTTGAATTTCTGAGCTGTTTACATTGTCATTATAAATCCAATTTTCTTCACCAGTGTTATACGGTGGATCAATATAGATGCACTTCACCTGACCGGCGTAATACGGCAGAAGGGCTTTCAAGGCCAGAAGATTGTCGCCCTGGATAAGCAGGTTGCCGCTTTCCGGATCACCAACTGATAAATCAGGTTCATACTTGAGCAAGTGAAACGGCACTTCCTTATGATGATTCACCACGGCTTTTTTGCCGATCCAATCCAAAGTTGGCATTTCAACTCCAAAGCAATGAAAAAATTTAGAACAGCCTAGTTATGTGCAGAAAAATGTTATGTGAAAATGCATCTTGCAATTAGTGGGGAGCTTTAAAGTTCTTTTTAGCTATGAGTAAGGTTTATTATTTTTATGTGATTCCCAGAGGCATTGCAGAAAGACAATAAAGAAGCTGAACAGCCAAACCAGAAAGGCGGTATAAATGATTTTGATGATCAACATCATTCAAATCTTTATTTGATTGCTCTTAGTTTCAAAAGTTCTTCCCGCAGTTCCGGGAGGTCTTCCTTTCTAATTTCTTCCGACTTTTTTAGTCGTGCTTCCAGTGAGGCCATTCTTGATTCCATATTTTTCTGGCGCTTTTTGGTTTCCTCCATGTTTTCCAGATCGTCTATGGTCTGGGTAATATAGCGGATACCGGCCTCAAGAGCTTCGTGCGCCACTTTATTTCCGCTTCTGAGCACCTTCCTGGCCTCTTCCAAAAGCTTCGAGATCTCCTGATTGTCACCCTCCACATCCTTCCGGGTCATTTCACCCTTACCGGTGAAAATATAATCAAGCGATATACCCTCATCCTCACAAAATGTAATTATTCTTTCAAAAGGTATTGAATTTCGCTTACGCCAATTTGTGACGGTAGTCGGTGTTATATTCCAATAATCAGCGAGCTTAGCGTCTGTTTTAAAATTTTTATACTTTAATACCCGATCAATTATTTCTGATGAAATTAACATTTTGTGATTTTTTATCTTGACAACCTCACAGATTGTTTATAAAGTTTATCTAAACCTGACCAAAAAATAGACAAAGAGGATGAGTATGACACCCGACGAAATTAAAGATGCTTTGAAAAAAAACAAAACCACACAAAAAGTTATTGCTCAAAAGCTCGGCAAGTCGGAGATGCTTATTTCGCTGGTGGTCAACAAAAAAACCACTTCCGACGAGGCCATGCGAGAGGTGGCCCGGGTCATCGGTAAAGACAAGGTGGAAGTCTTCCCGGAATATTATTTCGGGCCGAAGCACCGGAGCACATCCAAAGTCGCATCCTGTGCCGCCTGATAAAAAGATAAACTTTATTTTTTGACATACTTCAAAAGGCCATTAAAAGTCAATGTCTAAAAAATACAAAAAATTAGCCCACAAGCAGTGCACCTTTGATTTTAGTTTTGAAAAGCGTGTTCAAGCCCACCTTAAAGAAAAATCCGAAATCCTGGAGACCATTCACAACACAGAACCTGCCAAAACCATCGAGAGCTATGAAGAGGCCTGTATCGAACAGGCGGCTGCCATTAAAAAGGCCGTTCGGGATTCGGGCATGAGCCGGGAAGAAGTGGTCGATAGGATCAACGAATATTTTGGATGGACCGCAAATAATAAAGGAAAGCATCTTTCCATCCATATGTTCAACCACCACCTGTCCAAGCCCGCACAGTATCCGATACCTGCACCGCTGCTTTACGCCATCCACCATGTTACCGGGTCCCTTGCGCCCTGCCGCTCATTTGCAGAGGCCGAAGACGGTGATGTGATCACCCAGGATGAGAAAAAAGAGCTGATGCTGGGAAAGATGGAAACGGCTGTTTACGAAATGCAACGGCTCAAGCGGGAACTGCGCGGAAAAACGAGGAAGAAATAAATGAATATTTACATCCATCCGACTGCCGAAGTCTCTGAAGAAGCAGAAATAGGAAAAGGGACAAAAATCTGGCACGGATCGCAAATCAGGGAAAGAGCGTTCATCGGAGAAAACTGCATCATTGGCAAAGGCGTTTATGTAGATGATGGAGTCGTTATCGGCAATGGGGTGAAAATTTCCAACCACGTATCCGTGTATAAGGGAGTGACCATAGAAAACGATGTACTGCTCGGTCCCAACTGCACTTTTACCAACGACTCGCATCCCCGCGCTTTCAACAAGGACTGGCAGATAACAAATACTCTCATCAAAGAAGGGGCATCCATCGGAGCCAATGCAACCGTACTATGCGGTGTCACTGTAGGGAAATTTTCAATGATCGGTGTCGGGTCCGTGGTGATCCATGACACCCTGCCGCACTCTTTGATGGTGGGCAATCCTTCCGTGCGGACAGGCTTCGTATGCGTATGCGGCTTTAAGCTAAAGGTGGTCATGCAGGGAAACAACAAGGCAAAATTTAAATGCGGCCAATGCCGGAAGGAATTTACAGTTAATTTTAAAAAGGAAATCAAATGTCTGAATACATAAGATCATCATGGCAGGAAAAAATAATGGTCATGATTGAAAGAGTTGGCGTCCGGTTGATGTGGTTCATAGCTGGTACCTTTTTCGGCTATCTGTGGATGGCCAGGGCCTACGGCCTCTTTTAACCGCGCCTGCGCCTCCAAAGGGTTGTCCGGTCCGACCCAGTCAACCAAGCATCGCTCGAAATCGCAGGCGTTTTTTCCCATAGACATTTTTCATAGCGGAAAGCGATGCAAGACCGGAACCAACTCATAGCAACAAAGGAAGAAATCATGAAAAGAATATGCTGCAAATGCGGAAAGTATCTTGGTGAGAAGCCGGGGCCGAAGGATGCGGTTACGCATGGTTTCTGCGATCTGTGTCTGGAAATCTACCGGGCAGAAATGCTGGTCGCTCTGGAAAATATTGCGAAAGCCGACAGTAAAAAGGACCAGGCGTCGCCTTCGGCATCAGGCTACGCTTCCAAGCTACGCCCAGACAAGATGCCCCGGCAAAGAAGGACATGCTGCGGATGAAGAGTTATAGGAAAATTAAATCGGTTGCTCTTTCCAATGCCGTATTAAAATTTTTAGCGGACCAAAAGCACCCAGTTTCAGGCCGGGAAGTAGCAAAAGGAGTCAACGCCAAATATGACACAGTCTTGTGCCACCTGGCGACTCATGAAAATGACCTGTTTGTAGAGCGGGTTGGGGAATATTTTAAACTCGGCCAGGGGGCGGCATTGCTGTGGGCACGGAAACAGGCTCACCTTAAAGCGGTAATAGACAAATCCGAGGACGAACTATCAGAACTGGAGGTTTAGTATGGCGAAGAAAAAGAATCATGACCCGGTAACAGAAGCGGCACTTTCAGTCGTGGAAACTGAAAAGATGGAAGAGCAATTGGCTGTGACCGAGCAGGAAAAAAAGGAAAAATTGATAGCCAAAACTTACCGCATGATGGGTCGAATCGAGACGGCAGATATTTTCGGAAAACTGGCAACCGTTTCCAGTTTGGTATGGCTGAAACAGGTCAAAGAAACCAAAATTTATAAGGGTATCCCAGAGGCCGAAACATGGGAAACCTTTTGTAATCGTTTAGGAAAATCAAGACGATTGATTGATGAACAGTTAGCTAACCTGAATGTTTTTGGAAAAGATTTTCTGGAAACCGTTTCCAGTTTTTCAATCGGATACAGAGACTTGAAAAAACTTCGCAGGTCAGTTTCTGAAGGCGAAATTGTTGTCGATGGAGAGGCGATTGAAATCAATGGTGAAAAAATTCCTTTTACCCCTGATTATTCCGAAGACATGCAAGCCGCCATCGAATCCCTCCTGGAAGAAAAAGACCGCCAAATCGAAAATAATAACGCCACCATCAAAGCCAAGGACCGCGTCCTGGAAGCCAAGGAAAAAATCATCAACAGGCAGGAAAAAGAGCTGCAAAAATTCACACGCCAGATCAAGGCTCGCGGGTTCGAGCCGGGCGAAGAAAATTTTATCCGGGATATGGAAAACCTGAAAACCATGCTGGTGGGTGTGGAGCTGAAAATGGACGTGCGAAACATGCCGGAAAAGATGACCCCGCTGATGAAGGCCGCCTACATCGAAACCCTGGGGCATTTCAAACGCACCATTATCGCTTATTATGACGAAGCCACCGTTCATTACGGCATTGAGGATGACGATGACTGGGTACCACCCTACGAACGTGAAGATAAAATTGAGGATTAGACATCATGTGGAGGCAGGAACTGGTACGGGACCTCAAAGAGGCCAAAAACGGAGAAAAGGATAAGGTGATCGAAAAATACCGCAAAATGACGGGCAAGTCGACCCAGAGCCTTTACCGCATCGCATCCGGCAACGGTTTTCATTCGGGCCGAAAAAAACGCAAAGACACCGGTACGTGCAGGCTGACGGATGAGCAGCTTCACTTTATCAGCGGCCTGGTGCATACGTCCTCCCGTGAGCTGAAAGGCACCATCATGGACGTGGAGACGGCGCTTTCCATTGCCGAGGACAACGGTATTATCGATCCGGGCACCTGCAGCGTGGCATGGCTCACCAAGCTGCTGCGCGACCGGCAGATGAACGCCGCCGCCCTGAACACGCCGGAGCCGCATATCCAGATGCGTTCCCTGCATCCCAACCATGTGCATATTTTCGATGCCTCGGTCTGTATCCAGTATTATCTCAAGGGTCGCAAGGGCCTGCATATGATGCGGGAGGATAAATTTTACAAAAATAAATGGCAGAATTTCGCCACAGTTAAAAAGAAGCTGATCCGCTATATTCTTACAGATCACTTCAGCCATATTATTTGTGTCAAATATTATTATACCGGCGGAGAAACCCAGGCAAACCTGTACGATTTTTTACTGTCCGCCTGGAGCGGGCGCAAGCATGAGAAATTTCCCTTTCGCGGGGTGCCGTTTTTTATGCTTATGGACGCGGGGGCGGCAAACATTTCCAAAGCGATTCTGGCATTTCTCGAACGCCTGGAGATCGAAATTCCCAAATCGCTGCCGCACAATCCGGGCCGCCAGGGGTCCGCGGAAGTCGCTCAGAACATTGTTGAATCCAAGTTCGAGTCCCGGCTTCGGTTTCAGCCTGCTCTCACTGTCGAGGAACTTAACGACTGGGCGCTGGACTGGTGCGTCCATTTCAACGGCACCAAAAAACATACCCGCCACGGCATGACCCGCACCGAATGCTGGCTCAAAATTAAAAAAGAAGAACTGCGGGAAATCCCGGATAAAGACATTCTGCACGATCTGTTTGCCGAGCCGGAAACGGATCGGACGGTGACCGGACGGTACTCGATTTCATTCCGGTCAGAAGAATACAACCTCAAACATATCGAGGGCCTTTTACCCAACCGGTCGAAAGTCAAAATCGTTTTGCGTCCCTTCCTGTGGCCGGAAATCGGAGTGATTTTCAAGGAGCGGGAGTACCTGGTCAAACCCATCGGCAGGGTGGACGGCGGTTTCCGGGAGGATGCGGCGGTCATCGGACGCGAGTATAAACGGATGCCGGACACGCTGACACAGAAGGCCAAAAAGCGGGGAGAAAACCTGGCCTTTGGTGAAGACAGACCCAAAGACGCAGTGCCGTTCGGCGGGATCACCGTGTTCGGCAACCAGGCGGACAAAGTCAATCGCACCTACATGCCAAGACTCGGCACCCCATTAAACACGGCCAAAACGGCGGAAAATGTCGGACAAAAACAGATCCCGATCATGACGGTATTGAAAAAATTGAGTACCGCCCTGGGGCCGATCACCCCTGAACTCAATACGGCAATTCGCCAGGCGTACGGCACATCAATGAGCCTGTCCGAATCGGACCGGCTGTATCACATGGCAATGGATCACGGGTCACTGACCCCGGCTGATCTTGGAGGAGACGATGCTTCGCTTAAAACAGCTGCTGTATGAATGCGGCGTCAGCCAGCAGACTTTCGCCGACCGGACGGACTTCGGGTCCACTGTTCTCTGGCTGTCTTTCACAGGCCGGTTTCCCAAAAAAGTCGAGCGCTTCAAGGCATCGGTGGAATCAGCGGTGTCCGCCGATCCGGTGCTCAGCGCCTGGCTGCAGCATCGGGGGCTGGATATGAACGCAATCTGGGACGAAGTGGAAAAGACCAACAACTACGCATACCCGGCCTGGAGACGAAAGAGCATGTCGGCTGCCATGCAGCGAAGCTGGAGCGTACCGGCGATTGTTCCCGGCGATCCATTAAAAACAGAAAATCATAAGGAGGCGGAAATGATAGAGCAAAGAGCGTTGAAGCATTTTAAACTGTTTAGAAGTCCGTTTCTAAACGACATATCTGACGTAAGGGACATTTTCCTTTCGGAAGATCATCATTTCATCAAGGAAATGATGCTGGACACGGCACGGTACGCCGGGTTCACTGCAGTTTACGGCGAAGTCGGTTCCGGTAAATCGGTGATACGAAAGGCGGTGGTCCAGGAATTGATGAGCGAGGACATCAAGGTGG
>JAXHTA010000240.1:0-6067 GCA_034190285.1 Thermodesulfobacteriota bacterium
TTTCTCGATACACTGGAACTCAAGTTCTATGATGTCAGGATGAATCTCAGGGGCGACCCGGAAGCCACAAGTCAAGTCGTTGTGGTGGACATAGACGATAACTCCATAGAAATGCTTGGCCGTTGGCCCTGGCCACGCTCCGTTATAGCCAAGGGCATCAGGAAGATAAGCGCGGGCGCACCAAGGGTTATAGGCCTTAACTTCATCTTCAGCGAGCCAGAGGAGCGCGCGGGCTTTAATGAGCTTAAGAATCTTGCAGACCTTTTCGAAAAAGACCTCCTTGATCAGAATAGTGACAAAGGGTCTGAATTTCTCCAGGCAATGCGCGACGCTCAGGCCAGGTTGGATAACGACGGAAAACTCTTTGCGTCTCTTAAAGAGTCAGGCCAAGTTGTGCTACCTGTCTTTTTCAAGGAATCAGTTCTTGTTGAGGAGGGATTAACAGAGTCGGATGAGGCCCTGATTGATCAATCCGTCCTGGACATCAGAAACCCTGAGGGTTTGGCCTGCCCCCGCGCGAATGAAATTGTTCTGCCCATCCCCTCCTTCTTGGATGCTTCGAAGGGAATAGGCCACATCAATCTGGCCTACGACCCGGATGGAAAGGCCAGACGGGAGCGGCTCTTGTATGAGTACCGCGGGCTTTATATCCCTTCCTACACCCTTAGACTGGCGGCCCTCTACCTAAAGGTCCCCGAGGACAAAATTCGGGCCGATCTGGGCCGGGTCGTTTACCTGGGCTTTCGAGAGATTCCTATTACCTCACGCTCCGAGATGTTAGTCAGCTTCAAGGGCCCCCGAGGGTCCTTCAAAAGCTACTCCTTCTTTGACGTCATAGGTGATAAGGTTCCGTCAGATCTTTTTAAGAACAAGCTTGTCTTGGTAAGCCCTTCGGCCGCCGGGCTGGTAAACCCCTTAAGCACACCGACAGACAACTATATGCCTCTCGGAGAATTTACAGCCAATACTGTCTGGGCAATACTTAACGAAGAATACGTTCAACAGCCGCCTTGGGCCGTCAGTGCAGAGCTGCTCATGATATTCGCCTTGGGCGTTTTAATCACTTTTGTCTTACCCCGGTTAAGGGCCATGATTGCCGGTGTTGCCTTTGTATCCGTCGTGATACTGCTCATAGGGGGCTCGACCTACTTCTTTGTCTCAGAAGGCGCATGGGTCCGGGCTACCTGTCCCTTGCTACAGCTTGTCCTGGGGTATATAGGGGTGGTGAGCATCCGGTATTTCGTGACCGAGACACGTAAAGAGAAGATAGAAGAAGAGTCCGCTGAAACTAACCGGATGCTGGGGCTTTCTTTCCAGAACCAGGGAATGCTTGACATGGCGTTTGACAAGTTCCGCCGGGTGCCGGTGGACGAAAGTATGAAGGACATACTCTACAACCTTGCCCTGGACTTTGAGAGAAAAAGGCAGTTCAGCAAGGCCGCCGTCGTCTTCGAGTATATCGAAATGAACGACGGCAATTTCAAAGATGTCGGTGAGAGAAAAAAAAAGTTGATGCAGGCCAGCGAGACAATAGTTTTTGGCGAAGGACTTCTTGGGGGTGGTTCGGCAGGAGACGGCCTGCTGGCCACCGGTACCGGTACCCGTCCCACTCTGGGCAGGTACGAAGTAACAAAACAGTTAGGCAAAGGCGCTATGGGCATAGTCTACCTGGGCCAGGACCCGCGCATCAACCGAACTACAGCGATCAAGACAGTCCGGTTCAGCGATGACTTTGAGGCCGAAGAGGCAGAGAAGATGAAGGAGGGATTTTTCCGGGAGGCCGAGAGCGCGGGAACCCTCTCCCATCCAAATATCGTCACCATATACGACGCCGGCGAAGAGCAGGAGCTGGCTTACATTGCCATGGAATATCTGGAGGGGGACGACCTGGAAAAATACACGAAAAAAGGCAACCTCCTTCCCATGCGCAAGGTCATCGAATATGTGGCTGACATAGCCGACGCCCTTGATTACGCCCACCAGAAGGGGATCGTCCACCGAGACATCAAGCCGGCCAATGTAATGCTCTTAAAGAGCGGAGTTGTAAAGATAACCGACTTTGGTATAGCCAGGATCACGGCAACTTCCCAGACCCAGACCGGCGTCGTGAAGGGTACACCGTACTATATGTCGCCGGAACAATTTTCTGGAGAAAAGGTGGATGGAAGGTCGGATATATTCTCGTTGGGCACGATGCTATTCCAGCTTTTGACCGGCACACTCCCTTTTTACGGTGATAACCCCATGGCCCTCATGAACCAGATAATGAATGAGCCCCATCCAGACCCGAGGACAATAGATCCGAAAATAGCCAAGCCCCTTGTGATAATAATAGACAAGGCGTTAGAGAAAAAGCGGGAAAATCGTTACCAGAGAGCCTCCCGTATGAGAAGCCATTTAAGGGAACTCGGAAAAGCAATTGATGCCTTCATAGCCAAGAAGGAGGCCGCAAAGACGGCCCAGTAGGACGATGTCTGAAAGCATAGCCGTTTTCAGGCAATCTCGTAGCCTGTTGATTCCGGTATCGAAGATGGGCTGAAGGTCGGGGTGTCTCTTCGGATATAGCCGAAACTTGACCTAAATGCCTTTATTGTCATATTATTGAAGATACGCTTTTCGGATGTGGTCCGGGGACGAGAATCAAGTCTCGTATCCATGGATTTTTTGACCAATGAAGGCCTACTCCGAATCTTTGAGAGCTTTTTAATTACTGGCATAGTTTCCCCTCCAGCTTTTGTCCGGTAGTGGTTGGGGGACTTTGTATTCGCTTACCTGATCTTGAGTTTCTTAACCATGGTTGTCGTTGAATCGGCAGGTATTACAGACGTAGGTAGAAAGAGAAAGGGCAATGAAGATGCCCTTTTGCTCGATGACGAACTGGGTCTCTATGTGGTCGCCGATGGCATGGGTGGCCACCGTGCCGGCGAGGTCGCCAGCAGGCTGGTTATTGAGACCATGGGGGACCACCTGAAGGAATTCAGAGAGGCCGACCGCACAGCTGCGCCCGAGGTCCATGAAGGGTCCCATTCCGAAGAGGCCAACAGGCTGCTTTCCAGTATTCATCAGGCCAACCGATGGATACATCAGTTTGCGCAAAGCAATGACTCCTACAAAGGGATGGGCTCCACTGTGTCGGCAGTCTATTTTGCCGACGAAACCCTTATGGCGGCCAACGTTGGCGACAGCCCCATCTACCTGGTGCATAATAAGGCCATAGAACTTCTGTCCGTGACCCACACTGTCATGGCCGAACAAGAGGCCCTTAACCCCGACGGTGCAAATCAACTAGGAAACCAGTTCAAACATACACTTACACGGGCCGTGGGGATTGATGAAACCGTTGCACCGGATATCTACGAGATTCCCTGCTTCAAGGGCGATATCCTGGTTATCGCTTCCGACGGCTTGAGCGATCAGGTCTCTCCGGAAGAGATCCTCGATGTAGTAGCTGAAGAACGCCCTGAGAAGGCCTGCGAAACCCTCGTGGAAATGGCCAACGAGCGCGGGGGCGATGATAATGTGACCGTTGTCGTGCTAAAAGTAAAGAGTGTCAGACCTAAAGGGGGCAGGATCATAGGATTTTTGCCACGGATCTTTGATACGCTTCATGATGTCAAGCTTCTAAGAAAAGCTGATGATAGCGTCCGGGACAGGCCTGTAAATGGAGAAGCCCTGTCTTATACCAGGGCTGATTCTGTTCTTGATTTTCTTTCCAGGCTGCGTTCCATCGTTGATGTATCATTAACCACCTACAGGTTTACTATCAGAATATGTGGTATGTTTGTTCTGGCCTGCATTATGACCTTTGCGTTTTTGCTCATCACAATGGAAAAGGAAAAAGACCTGCTACAAGAGATCGAGCAAACGAGAGCAGAGATCCGACCAAGACGGGCGGATATCTCCCGGATCAATGGTGAGATTGAGGATATCCAGAAAGAAATAGAGGGTATAAAGAAAGATAAATCCACTCGCCAGGTAAAAATAGGGATTATTGATTTAAAACTGAAGGCCCTGGAACTCTCAGAAGAACAAGAAAAAATCTACAGTGCGTTAAAGACTTACGAAGAGGCACTGAGTGAAGATTTGAAGAGATTAGAAGAAATGAGGCGCAAATCCTTGTGGGATAGAGCTTTAAGACAGTAAGGCAGCATTTCATACGTGAATGACAGACCATCAGATCTTGATTGAGCCTGAAGTGATATGGAGGAGGACTTAAAGTGAAAGGTCGTGAGTAAGGTTCCGAAATCTGATGCTATGAAAAAAATAATAAAGAGAGGGTATTGACATGCCGACTTTGATACTCAAGTTCAACGATAACATCATTGGAAAGAGTCACTTGAAGACGGGCGAGTCAGTGACCATTGGCAGGGGAGAAAACAACGATGTGGTCATTGAGAACCTTGCCGTGTCTGTACGCCATGCCAAGGTGGACTCAGTGGATGATGGGTTCTTGCTGACAGATCTTAAAAGCAAGAACGGCTCTTTTATAAACAAACAGCTTGTCACTTCTCACTGGCTCAAACATGGGGATGTTATCAACATAGGCAAGCACACCCTCGTCTTTGAATACGATAAGGGTGAGTCCCGGCCGGCGGCTGACGTTGGGGAAGACATGGACCGTACTATGATGATGGATACAAATAAGTACCGGGACATGCTGGCCAAGAGTTCCACCAAAATTGCGACCCAGATGACTGAAGATGGGCCTGTCGGCGCCTTGTCCTTTTTGGCTGGCGGCGAGGGAGACCTGGAGCTTTCTAAAAAACTTATAAAAATCGGAAAACAGTCATCCTGTGATATTGTGGTAAGCGGTCTTATGATGGGCCAGATTGCAGCCACCGTCAGTAAGAGACCCAACGGCTATTACTTAAGCTATGTGGGAGGAATGTCCAAACCAAAGGTCAATGGTGATACCGTTAAAGGATCGGTCATGCTAAAGGAGTTCGATGTTATTGAGATTGGCTCGATCAAAATGCAGCTTGTCTACCATAACAAGTAGTCGATTCGCTGTAAAGACATTCGCCGGTGCCCGGGCAAACCCTATTTAAGAGGGGAATTCATCTGTTTTTGTCAGCACCTCACTTAAGGCATTGCACAGTTCTTTGATCTTGAAGGGTTTGGCAAGGACTCCGCTGAAACCGTGTTTCTCAAACTCAGCCATTATCGGGTCATTGGAATATCCACTCGACACAATGGCCCTGACGTCGGTGTCGATTTCAATCAGTCTCGACATAGCCTCCTTGCCCCCCATTCCGCCCGGAACAGTTAAATCCATGATAACTACATCGAAGGTTTTGCCCGACTCTCTGGCCTCTTCATATATCTCGAGCGCATCAGCGCCGTCTCTGGCAAACTCGACCTCATATCCCATAGACTCAAGCATCTCCCCGACAGTATTTCTCACCATCTCTTCGTCATCCATCACCAGTATCTTCCCTTTACCCATAGGGGGAGGCTCTCCAACAGCCCACTTCCCGGGTATTTCTTTCTCTGAAGCGGGAAGGTAGAAATAGATGTTGGTTCCAACGCCTGGTTCGGATTCTGCTGTCACGTATCCATCGTGGTTCTTGATTATGGAATAGGAAGTGGAAAGCCCCAGACCGCTCCCTTTCTGTTTGGTAGTAAAATAGGGTTCAAATATCCTCGGCAGATGTTCTCTTGCTATGCCAATCCCGCTATCCTTGATGGCTATCTTGATATACTTACCCTCATTCAGAGGAAGACCATGTGTGGCCCCCACAATAGTGTTCTCGGCGTGGACAACAATTACGCCCCCTTGTGGCATTGCTTGTTCGGCATTCATAACCATATTGTTGATTACCTGATTTATCTGTCCGTCGTCAACATCCGCAGGCCAGAGATTGTCCGGCAGGGAGAACTCACACCTCACATTGGATCCTCTCAGGGCAAAACTGGCTGAATCTCTTAATGATTCTCCAAGTGAAATCGTCGTCTTTATCGGTGCGCCGCCCCTTGAAAAAGTGAGCAATTGCTGGGCCAGATCCCTTGCCTTCAGAGAAGCCCTTTCAGCTTCATCCAGTTTTTCGAAAACCTTGTTTTCAGCTCT
>JAXHTA010000241.1:0-6062 GCA_034190285.1 Thermodesulfobacteriota bacterium
GATAAACGGTCCAGATTCTCAGTCTGATTCCTTATGTTTAGACGTATCCCCGACAACAGCCTCTTTTTCATCTCATCCAGGCGATTTGACAGAGCCCTTTTTTCGACCACAAGCTGTTCGGCGGCAGCTGACGGGGTCGGTGCCCTGAAATCGGCCGCAAGATCAGAGATAGTGAGATCAATTTCGTGGCCTACGGCTGACACTACCGGTATTTGCGAACGCCTGATAGCCAGGGCAAGCTCCTCCTGGTTAAATGCCCACAGGTCTTCAAGAGAGCCGCCTCCGCGCATTAGCACAATGACATCCACCTTTAACTCACAATTGACAATCTCCAAGGCGCCAACCATATCCTGCGTGGCTTCTTCTCCCTGGACCCTGACCGGGACAATAATTATTTCCATATTGGCAAATCGTCGGCCGATGATTTTCAGGAAGTCTCGGACCGCGGCGCCGGTGGGAGATGTTATGACCGCAACTCGCTGAGGGAGAAAGGGCAGAGGTCTTTTGATGTCTTCGTCAAATACTCCCAGGGCGGCCAGTTTTTTCTTGAGTTGTTCAAAGGCGAGGGCCAATGCGCCCACTCCCATCGGCTCCATATAATCAAGAATAATCTGGTACTCTCCCCGAGGCGGATATACTCCGATCCTACCCTGGACAATTACCTTCATTCCGTTTTCGGGGAGGAACTTGAGATGGCGGGCCTGGAGGCGAAACATCACGGCCCTTATCTGGGCCTTTTCGTCCTTGAGAACCATGTAATAGTGCCCTGAAACGGGGGAGCTGAAGTTGGAGATTTCACCCTCTACCCAGACAAAGTCAAACCGACCCTCAAGGAAATCTTGGATCTCTCTAGTGAGTCCGCTGACGTCATAGACCTTTGGATTTTGGGTTTCAGGCAACAAATCTGAGAGTATCTCCTGTACGCGCGGGCCTTGCTTTCAAGGTGGGTTACTCTTAAGACTAACATGGATTAATCAACAAGGCTACTATATTAAATCAATTTGCATATCAAAAACCCCTGCTCTACATATGGATTCTACGCAGAGCCTGATTGCCATATCCTTTAACGTCGTCTCCTGTATTTTGTCTCTTGATTACGCATGGCTTTTTAACTATACTTCCGGCCTGTGAATTCATCCCAGTTCTATCACTACCACTCCGTTCTTTTCCTTAAAGTGGGCGGACAAGAGGGGAGTGAACTGCTGGCGTTCATGGAGTGAGCGTTGTTTATAAGCTTTGAAGGCATCGAGGGATGTGGCAAGTCCACACAGGCCAATCGCCTCATTGATCGTTTAAGGAAATTGGGGGTTACGGTAATTGGTACTCTCGAACCCGGGGGGACACGGGTGGGTCAGGATATCAGGCGGATCGTGCTGGCTTCCAGAAATCAGGATCTATCACCCCTGGCTGAACTCTTGCTCTATGCCGCTGACAGGGCGCAGCATGTAAAGGAGGTGGTAGAGCCGCAGCTTAGGCAAGGGAACTGGGTCGTGTGTGATCGTTTCTTTGATGCGACCATGGCGTACCAAGGATACGGGCGTGGGCAGGATCTGACATTGATCAATGCCTTAAATAGAGAGGTTTGTAGTGGGATCAGGCCAGACATGACCTTTCTCATCGATTGCCCGGTGGAGGTTGGTCTTGAGAGGGCATTACGGCGGAACAGGGTTCTCTTGCAGGAGGCACAGGATCGTTTTGAGAGGGAAGAAAGGGGTTTTCACGAGGCCGTAAGAAAAGGATATATCTCAATGGCGGAGGAAGACCGGGAACGATTCCTTGTGGTGGACGGCACACTTGAGGAGTATGAACTGGAAGAGATGATATTCGAATACGTGAGGCCATTCGTATCTGAGAAGTCGGTCGAGTTGCAGCCGTGACCTCACATTTCCGCTATTAATTGTCGAAAATAGTCAGTTGATCAGGTTCTTTCATGTCGTTTTCCAGAATATTGGGCCAAGAGAGGGCCAAGAGGTTCTTGAAAGAGGCGATGGCCAGGGAAAGGATACCCCATGCGTATCTCTTTACCGGGATTCCCGGGATAGGAAAGACAAGTATGGCCATTGCCATGGCCATGGCCCTCAACTGCCGTAAGCCGATCAATGCGGAGGGCTGTGGCGATTGTGTACATTGCCGTCAGATGCTGGGAGGAAATTTCCCCGACTTTGTGTCCATAAAGCCGGAAGGCCCAAACATCAAGATTCAGCAGATAAGAGATCTGAGCCGTGCCCTCAGTTTTGCCCCGGTGTCGGGGAAATACAGGGTGTGTATCATTTATCAGGCCCAGACAATTACTATTGAAGCGGCCAACTCCCTTTTAAAGACACTGGAAGAGCCTCCTTCCGGCAATATTCTGATACTCAATGCCCCGGAACCACTTGCGCTGTTACCGACCATTGTATCACGCTGCCAAAGGGTACCCTTCCAACCCTTGCCCGTTCAGGATATTATGGATTGGCTTGTAAAAGAGAAAGGCCTGAACGAGGAAGAGGCAAAGGTCCTGGCCAGGATCTCCGCAGGGAGTCTTGGGCGGGCTTTTAAAATGAGCGGTAGTGGTTTTCTTGATAAGAGAGAGCAATGGCTCACAAGAATCATAAGATTGCCAGCCCTCTCAAGGGATGGAGCCCTCGAAATGGCCCTTGAATGTGCTTTAGAAAACAAGAAGGTGAATATTGATTCATCGGCGGGCGTAGAGGACGGTATTATGGATATGCTTGCGATATGGGAGAGCTGGTACAGGGACCTCCTGTGTGTAAGAGTGGGAGGTCCGATACGCTCGCTCATCAATATGGATTTTTCCCGGAAGTTGCAAAATATTGCGGAAAATTATAAGATTGACAGATTGGTTGATAGCCTTCTAATGATAGACCAGGCTCAACGGGACCTTCGCAGAATGCGAAATGCTGCTTTAGTTATGGAGCATACGGTCCTGGGCCTAAACCGGCTTGCCGGAGATGGAAAAAGATCGGACTCATCTGTGCCGCGCATGTATGATTGACGCCCCCACCCAATTCCGTATAGCCAGACGGAAGGGGCACGTTCAGCACAGTGCAATAGTGTTACAATAGCTCAGGGAGCAAAATGAATAAGATTGTTGGCATCCAGTTCAAGAATCACGGCAAGGTGTACGATTTCGACTCGGGGCACTTCGTCCTTAAGAAAGGAAACAAGGTGATGGTCATAACCGAAGAAGGACCGGCCATTGGATGTGTGTGCACCGAACCGCAGAACCGGGTGGGAGAGGCCCCAAGACGCTCGCTCAAGAAGATCTTTCGTCTGGCCACAAAGGACGAAATTGAACGATACGAGAAGAACTCTGTTTTGGAGGAAGATGTCTATAAGTACTGCTACCGGAAAATGAAAGAAAGATCCATACCAATGTGCCTGGTCCGTGTGGAAAGGCGATTTGATGGTGGCAAGATCGTCGTCTATTTTACTGCGGACGGAAGGGTGGACTTCAGGGACTTGGTCAAGGACCTGGTGGAGAGATTCAGGACCAGGATCGAGATGAGGCAGATCGGGGTCCGCCACCAGGCCAAGATGGTGGGTGGACTCGGCCCCTGTGGCCGCGCTTTGTGCTGTGCCACTTTTTTGAGCAGCTTTGCCCCTGTGACCATAAAGATGGCCAAGGAACAAAACACCTCCCTGAACCCCAGTAAGATATCCGGCATGTGCGGAAGGCTGATGTGTTGTCTAACCTACGAACATGAGTACTATGCGAAGGCCAGAAGAAACCTCCCCAAGATCGGGAAAAGGGTCATGACACAAGAAGGAGCCGGCAAAGTCATCCGTCACAATGTCCTGAAAGAGACCCTGTCCGTAATGCTGGAATCAGGGGATGAAATCGAAGTGCAATCCAGGGTCCTCATACAGGAGGGCCCATCCAAAAAAAACAGTAAAGGAGTAATAAGGAGTCCGTCCGATCTGCGATAGACTTCAAGTACTTAGTTGCATAATCAGTAACTTCTCAAGAAGTCGGGGGTATATCCTGCTTTCCAAGGGGGCCGCGTGGTCTCTTGTTGAGAATTTACCATAGTCAAGCATTCTGAAAACGCACCATGGCGGGCGATCTATCTGAGCGCCTGCCGTGCGGAGCAAGCAGTTTAGAAGCGACTCCATGGCGTCTGGTTTTTTACTGAGCGCCTGCCGTGCGGAGCAAGCAGACAAGCACGCTTGCGGGCAAAGACCGGACAATTAATGTTGCCCGTGTTTCGCAATGACATTGAAATATCACCAGTTTTTGCAGCCGAGTGCCACCAGACCATTGTCCAGACAATTTTACGTGACAACGCCTATATATTACGTGAATGCTGAGCCTCATATCGGTCATGCCTATTCAACGATTGTGGCTGATGTGCTGAACCGATTCCACACGCTTTGCGGGGCAGAGACATTTTTTCTCACCGGGACAGACGAACACGGAGACAAAATCGTTTCTGCAGCCGACAAAGCTGGCCAGACGCCGAAGGAATACGTAAACCGGATCAGCCGGCTTTTTCAAGAACTCTGGCCCAGGTTGAATATCCGCCCTAATCACTTCATCCGCACTACCGATCTAAAACATCAAGAAACGGTCAAGTTTATTCTCCGTCAGGTCAAGGAAAACGGCGACATATACTTCAGTGATTATGAAGGCCTCTATTGTGTTGGTTGCGAAAGGTTTTACACTGAACGAGAGTTGAATGACGGTAAGTGCCCCGATCACCTGACTCGGCCAGAAGTTATCCGGGAGGCCAACTATTTTTTTCGAATGAGCAGGTATCAGGACTGGCTGATCGATCACATCCAACAACACCCTGATTTTATAAGGCCGGAGAGGTACAAGAACGAGGCGCTTTCCTTTCTGAAGGAACCGCTGGAAGATCTCTGCATTTCCCGTCCGAAGTCCCGGCTTACCTGGGGAATCACCCTCCCTTTTGACGAAAACTTTGTCACATATGTCTGGTTCGACGCCCTTATCAACTACATATCAGCCCTAGGATATCCCGACGGCGAGCGATTCAACAAGTTATGGTCATCCGCCCAGCATATTATTGCCAAAGACATACTCAAGCCCCACGGCATCTATTGGCCCTGCATGCTCAAGTCGGCAGGTATAGAACCTTATCAGCATCTGAATGTCCATGGATATTGGAATGTGAACCAGGGTAAGATGTCCAAGAGCTTGGGGAATGTGGTAAGGCCTCTTGATCTGGCGGATGTTTATGGCCTTGACCCCTTCAGGTATTTTTTGTTGCGCGACATGGTCTTTGGTCTAGATTCCGAGTTCACTGAAGAGGCCCTGGTGGCCAGGACCAACGCAGACCTGGCAAATGACCTGGGAAATCTTGTCAGCCGAAGTCTGACCATGGTTCACAAGTATTTTGACGGAGAGGTCCCTGAGCCGGACGTTTCAGGTGAGGAGGATCAACAGCTCAAAAATGAGGCCATTGAACTCATTGGTATATACGAAAACCTTATGAAGGAATTGGGTTTCCATAAGGCACTAGCGGCTATCTGGCGGGTGATCGGCAAGGTCAACAAGTATATCGATACCATGGCCCCCTGGCTCCTGGCCAAGTCTGACAGGGCACGGCTTTCCACCGTGATCTTTCATGTCATTGAAACCCTCAAGATTATATCTGCACTGATATGGCCATTTATGCCACAATCCGCCGAAAAAATTCAGGATCAACTTGGCCTGACAAACAAGGGCCAAGACCTATCGCTTGAAGATCTGCGAAGATGGGGTAATGCAGGGTCTACAAGGTCCACAACTAAAGGCCCTGCCCTCTTTCCCCGTATTGAGACAAAAAAACAGGAGAAGCAGGCCGTTCCCACAATCACCTTCAAGGAATTTCAAGAAATGGATCTGAGAGTGGGGACTATCAGAAAGGCCGATTCCATCCCGGGATCCAAAAAACTCCTAAAGCTGACAGTGGATATCAGCGAAGAAAAGACAGTCGTTGCCGGACTGGTGGGCCACTACACCGAACAGGACCTTACAGGAAAACAGGTATTGATCTTGGCCAACCTGAAACCTGTCAAACTGATGGGCGTCGAATCACACGGCATGGTGCTCGCCG
>JAXHTA010000242.1:0-6052 GCA_034190285.1 Thermodesulfobacteriota bacterium
AAGAGTTTCTGGATAGTGGCGGCTGGCATGATGATGCATCCGAGTCCAAATCGTTGCGAAATAGAGGCCGAAAACAAGAGCCGGGCACAAAACAATCGGAAACCGTCCCAAAAATGACGAAAAAAGAGATCCGGCAAAAACGGTCGGAAGTGATGGCTGAAAAAGCCAAGGCGCTGAAATGGATTGAAAGCCGCATCAAAGAACTCGAAAATAATATCGAAATTCACGAAAAAGAACTGGAAAGGCTGAATTCCGAGCTAATCAAAGCTTCAGAAGAAAAAAACGGTATGCAAATAAAGAAACTCTCTCAGTTATCGCATGCTTCACAAGACCTTATTGAAAATCACTTTGCCGAACTTGAAAAGTTATACGAGAAGAAGGAAAAAGAGGCGGCAAGATTTGAGAAGAAACTAAATGAATGGGCGTCCTTTTCAAAAAGAGATATCGGATATCGGTAAAGATGAAGTGAAGGGTTCCTGGAAAATTAGCTACTTGAGGAGGCGGAATTGCCAGTTCACCTTCAATCGTTTGTTACCGTGACCCTTACGTCGGAGCGTATGCCCCTTTGTGTGCGTTGTTCTTTTCGAGCCTCGGCAGCTTCATCAACTTAACTACTAACCGAAGGGCCTCGGTTACGGCCTCATTACCTGGAAAAGGCTCTGCAACATCACAGTCCAAGTTTGCTGACTCATGGCTTGGACTGTCTTTGGGATTCCTCCAAATCTTGCGCATCAATTCTGACAAGTTTGCCATTTGATACCTGATAGACAAAGAGACTGGATGGATCAAGGAATATCTTCTTATTTGTTGAGCCAGTAAATGACTGTAGTTGGCTTTCGATAGGATTGTGAATATACGGCTGCCCGTCCTTATATTTAAGGTCGCTAAGTGCATAAACACTTATCGTGCCATTGTTGTACCAGAACTGTGGACCACTATTCTTGTTGAAAGACCAGAGGTCGGCATTGCCAATCACAATAAAGGAGTCGCTTGGAGGATGTGGTAAATCTTGTGTTAATCCTTTGCGAACAATATCGACAAAAGCTGCTCGCCTGATTAATTCGTTCGTGCCATCAGATAGCGTGTTTTGACGCAACCCTTCACTGTAGATCTTGGTGCCCTGTGAAATAGAACCGATGACTGCAAGGGAACTGATGGATATCAGGATGGCAGAAATTACTTTACCTCTAACGTCAATAGACAAAAAGATACATTTGAACAAAAGGAGAAAAGATGCGATAAATGCTGGAAGTGAATACGTACAATAGTACCTGTAGGTATGATTAGCTAAGAAAAGTGCCGGCAACAAACCTACGATTATCCACACGAAAAAGAAAAGAACGCGGCGATGATTGGACTCTTCCCCTCTCATGCGAAAAGTTACAAATATTCCATATGATAGAACCAATCCCACAAGGAATGTTAAAAACTGGAATGCAGGTTGTTTTACAGATACGAATGGGAAAAAGGATTGAAGCATCCAGGCTGGGTATATGAGAATATTCCGGATGAAATGGAATCCCTTTAAATCAAACAGATACGGATGCGCAGCAGGGAGTTCGAACGGGGAGTTGCCAGATAGTCTGATTGTTAGGACTACACCCATTGCCAGCAGGAAGGGTATAGTCTTTTTCCAGTAGGCAAGAACTTGGTCTTTAAGCTTTGCTGTAGGATGCCTTATGAAGGGATAAGAAAATAGGAGAACAGGTATAAGAACTACTGACTCTTTTACCAAACAGCCCAGAAAATAAAAGATCATGCTTATTGCCGGCTGATTTCTCAGAAATAACCACATGCACATGAAAAAGAAAAAAGCTCCCAATACATCATAAATACCCACCATCCATGCCAAAGGATCCAGGTGTATCGCAATGGCGGCAACATAAACTAAAGCAGCCAAGTAACTGATGAGCCGGTCGCGGATAATAATATTGAGAATTAATGCAACTAAGCATGCGTTAATTGCATGAATGAATAATGCCGCCACATGAAAAGGTATCGGGTTTGGGCCAAATAGCTTGTACATTAGGAACATATACGCTTGAGCTAATGGCCGATAAAAAAGTGTGCTTTCATATTTGAAAAAGTCCAACGCAGTGAAAGAACTATTTTCTTGGAGAAATCTTAACAGGCCCCAGTCATCCTGAATGAAAGACAGGAAAAGGGATTGCCAGTAAACAGCACAAACAACAGCTATGACTGAGACAATTAGAAAAAAATAATTAATTCTATACCTTTCCATCGATCTATCTTCACATAGGGCGTACCATGCCGATAATCTGGCCATTGTGCCGTGCCATGGCAATAAACGGCAACCCACCCAGTGCTACGCGGTTAAGCTCAATGGCTCTGTTAGGGCCAAAGCCAACAATTTCCTCCTGTGACTGCATGTATTCGGGCGTAACGGTCTCATTCTCCTTATAACTACTGCGTGCCCTAACGAAAACTGTCTTTTTCGACCATATCCGCGTCAGACCCAAATTTTAATCCTCGAAATACTGAATGTATTCCTGCTGTTAAAATTTTCGTCTTCCTTGATCTGAACGAAAAATCCTAGTTTTCGGTCAGACACTACTTCCACATAATCTGCAGCAAAAAAAGACTGCTGCGGGACGCGCGGCAGTTTGCGCCTCCATAACAGCAGATGGTTAAGTGTATATTCTATTCACCTGTCTTGAGCCAAGTTATTGCTATGTCCATATCTCTGAAGACTCTATAGGGGATTGGGTGTCCTCTGAGTTCAGATAGTATTTCATACATCCGAGACAGCCCAAACGACAAGTCTTGACGGACTACTAAGGCGGTTCTACCATTTTTACGAAGATGAGCCTTTTCTTTTGAAACCGCAATAATCTGCTCCATGTCATCTTGGGTGACTCCGGAAATGTCAGCATCCATGATATTCCATAATAAATGTTGAGCAACATTATGTTCAAAGAAATCCTCCAAGGCATGTATCACATCTTCGCATGTAACTACACCACTTGCTGTTAATATTGTCAGCGATTCATCTGTTATATTCGTTCTCTTGAATGACGCCATTGCGCTCTCCCAAATCAGGATTATTGTCAGGCACTTAACGGCGGCGCTGACCCAGCCAGAACCGCCATTGCCGATGACGCAGTCGCCGGGAACAACTCATTTATAGAACCAATGGTACACAAATCCTCTTCCCGGCCCTTATCAAAGATTCGGATATCTTTTGCAGTGTCCACATGTGGTTTGCCAATTAAGACCAGACAAATCATCCTAAATGGTCTTAATTTCTGTAAAACCAATTATAATATACTTACAATTATTTTTCAACAAGATGTCTTGTAAGAATTTAACCTTCTAAAAACAAGACGCTTTGCCCCGTGGGGTCTCTTTTGGCAAAGCCGCATCGCAAATTCTTCATAGCTCGTAGCTCGCGCCATGGGCTATAAACAGGGGTTTGGCTTAGGTAGAACTGGGAGAAGGCCTAGGGGAGGCTGTCTCATGGGGCTGCCATCGCCTCATTTCGTGGCCAATTCGCCTTTCAATAAAACGAGGATGGCATATTCGGCATTGCCAAGAGATATCCCCGAAGGAATAAAGATATTGGTCTGTTTCTCTATAGACGGGGGTAACTCACCAGTTTCTACGATTGCTATCCTCTTGCTATCTCACGAATCGCATTGACGTTCTGAAGAAGCAATGCCTCTTGCGGGCAGCAGCAGACGCATACACCGCAACCCTCACATTTGTCTCTAATTATTTCAAGGCGTTTGCCGTCTGAAACCCTGATTGCCTGCCAATTACACACTTCTTCGCATAAGCCGCAACAAGTGCATTTTCGCTGATCCACAGAGGCGAATATCTTGCCTTTGGTTTCTGAATAGCTTGATATGACTTCATCAAAGCTGAGTAATTCCGGAAGGATTACACCCTTCATCTCTTCAACGGAGGCGAATCCTTTGGCATCCATGTAGTCGGAAATATCCTTTTTGAAGCCCTCAATAAGGCCTAAACCTTTTTGCAGAAAAAGGGTCTGGGTCTGAACAGATCCTGCGCCGTACATGATATACTCAACAACGTCTTTCCAGTTCCGTATGCCTCCTGTGGCGGATATGTGTATATCCTTGTATTGGTCTTGCAGATTCAGAAGGCTTACAAAATTTGCGTGTTTTCCTACTGATGAACCTGAAATGAAAACCGATGAAGGAAGCTCAGGCTTTATTTCATTCAGTCTTATTCCGGGCGCGGCGAGGAAGGCCATGGCGATCGTCATCCAATCCAACCCCTCTTTCTTCGGTATCTTCAATGGTGATGTGTCCAAGGGATTGAACATGAGTTTTACTCCAAGAGGGATATCCACGGCTCTTCTGACTTCACGACAAACCTCCTCAACAATTGCCGGATTGAATGAGGCCCCACCAACGTATGGATGAGGAAGCAAATAAGGCAAAGGGCAGGCCAACAAAATCTCTATGGCCTCGGCGCCCGCCTCCAGAAACATTCTTGCCGCTTTGACATACCCTTCGGCAGATATGGCCATTATGCTCGCTATTACAGGGGTCTTAATATCCTTGAGGTTATCTTTGAACCATTTTGCCCAGGTCTCAACCGGCACGGGAGAAAGGCCGCATATAGTCAAATATCCGTCTCCCGTTGAATGAAACTTGGCCCTTGCGTCGGGGAATAGGCCTGGGCCATAAGGCCTGACCACTTTTTCGTACTCTTCTTCCAGAAAAGTGCTCTTTGCCACAATTGCGCCTGCACCATATCTGTCGCATTTTATAATGTCATCCCATGTCCTCGTAACGTGTCCCGATGAAATAATGATTGGATTTTCAAGTTGCAGTCTCCCTAGCTTTGTCCGTAGATCAGCCATTCTTTGACTCCTCCTTTCGGTCCTCTTTGCTCCAATTTCCCATACCCTGTTCCTTTATAATCAAAGTAATCACGATGTCAACAATTCACCCCAATAAGACAGCATCTTTAAGGACGGTTCGCTGTTCTGCCTAAGCCAAAACCCTGGTTGTAGCCAGGGGGGAGTGCCACGGCTATGAAGAATTTGTTATGCGGCTTTGCCGGAAGAGACCGTCACGGACCAAAGCGCCTTGTTTTAGAAGGCTGAATTCTTACCAAGGAATGTAATTTGGCCCTGAAAAAACTGGGCCTCCGGGACTGGTCAGAAATCGATTCCCTGCTACAACCTCTGAATAAGATAAAGAAAGGTTGGGAGGCGGCTTTTGGCTTTTACTTTATAGAATTGCCTCAATAGACTCCGTTTGCCCTTAGGCCGTCCATTGGCGAGTGGGGAAAAATAGATAGCTCCTTTGCCGTAAAAGCGGTCTATATTGTCTGCGGTCAATTCGAAAAAGGCTGGTAAGTGACTCTGGGGAAGCTCATCTCCAAAGACGAAGTTGGCGGTTACTTCAATGTTCTCGTACCTCCGGTTAGTGTCCAGCATCTTGACGAAAGCGTCTTGAATCATGTCAACAGTGATTGGCTTATTCAATAGATCCAGTGTTGTTTGATCAGCGGACTCAAGGCCTATGTTTATATGTGTATTGAAAGGAAGGCCGTTCAACAACTCAAACGTCGTATCATCGCAACTCAAAAGGGAATTGACACTGCCAAAAAAAAACAAATTGGCACCTCTAAGATGAGAGTGCTTAAAATCAAATATCTCGTAGGCGTTTTTTGCTGCAAACTCAAGTAAGTCCCTTCCGGCGCAAAGGGCGTCATGCTCCCCCAGAAAAACTGAATTATAGTTTCTTA
Source organism: Thermodesulfobacteriota bacterium (assembly GCA_034190285.1). Taxonomy (GTDB): domain Bacteria; phylum Desulfobacterota; class DSM-4660; order Desulfatiglandales; family Desulfatiglandaceae; genus JAXHTA01. The sequence continues at coordinate 5,746 of JAXHTA010000242.1, forward strand.
CGTCCAGCGCATAAAGTTTTTTCAGCCTCTCGATCTGACACATTATATTTTCTTTAGTGCGAGGTGCAAAACCTAGTCCTGATTTTACCCTGCAGAATCTACAGTTGTATAAGCAGCCGTCAGCCACAACCAGAGGAATTACTTCATAGTCAACATGCCGGGTATCAGGTGGTAGCACTGTCAGTTGACTCCCGACCAGATCGTGAAGCTTGCGGGATTTCAACACAAGGGCCATTGCGTGGTTTCGGCTCATAAGATCCAGAAAACGTCTGAGGCCTTGGGAAGCAGGTTCAGAAATTGAAGCATT
>JAXHTA010000243.1:0-6035 GCA_034190285.1 Thermodesulfobacteriota bacterium
ATTGGCCACAGCCGGAACAGACTGTGTACTCGACACCAGTACCGCCCCCAGGACCGTGTAGGTTAGCATCCTGCCGAACATATACAGGACCCCGGCCGCAATCACGCCGCTCCGGGTCGATATGCGGCCGCCGATATAGGAGACCGCGGCAATGTTGGTTGCCAGGGGGCAGGGGCTGATGGAGGTGAGGATGCCGAACCACAAGGCCATGGCCATGCCCATCATGAAAGGTGTCATAGGTTTTCGCCTCTATGAAAGATATGCCCGAATCTCATCGCGGATATATTTTTTGAACGTCTCATCACTGCGCACCAGTTCCCACACCCGCTGCAGGTTTTTCCACTGTCTTTCCTTTCCCTTGACCACATCAGAGATAACCACGGATCGGGTGTACAGCTGATAGTCCTCGGTGAAGTGACGGTTCACCTCTTCATCCACATTGATTACCTTCATTTCCACCCGCCCGGCTTCGATTTCATGGGCAAAGGATTCTGTCACCGCCTGTTGGGTCAGCTGTTCGATCCGCCTGCAGGTGTGGCAACGATTGTTGCCATGGAAATAATAGACGATAACCCGGTGACCCTCTGCGGTGCTGATATCTTTATCCGTTCCTTTTGTCTCGGACAGGTTGGGATCCCCTGTACCCCGGGCAGACCGTTCTTCGGTTCCCCATGCCTGCGGGGCAAAGGCTACAAACAAGATACCCACAAGACATAAGATGAGATGTTTCAGTCTACGCGCGTATTGCATTTGCCTGCTCCTTTTTTATTTGCGTTATCTGCCAAGCCAGTGGATGACGTCTTCCTTTTTGGGGATTTTCCCCACGCTCTTCACGTCACCATCGATGACTACGGCAGGGGTGCCGAATACCCCTTGTCTGGCGATTTCCATGACATCGGTGACCTTCTGAATGGTGGCTTCTACGCCGGTCTCGCCAACCGCCTCCCGTACAATCTCTTCTGTCTTTTGACACTTGGCGCATCCCGGTCCGAATACTTTGATTTCCATCTGTTGATTCTCCTTGCACTGAATTATTTTTGAGGATTTCGAAAAAAGTCGAGACTCGTCTTTTTGCCTAAAACTTGACACCTGTAACCTAACACGTGATGAATTCAAGTTTGACGAATTCATCATTCTTGCATATCGGTCAGCCACTGGATGACCCTGCTTTTGGGCGGCACGCTGCCCACGCATTTCACCTCTCCGTTGATCAAGAGGGCCGGGGTTCCCATGACACCGTATTTGCCGATTTCCTTGATATCCCGGACATGCTCGATATCCGCGGGAAGTTCGAGCTCTGCCAGGATTTCCATAAGCTCCCTTTCAAGCCGGTCACACTGGGCACAACCCGGACCCAGGACCTTGATCTCAAGGCCCCCGGGAGTATCCTCGGGGGCGGGGGCGCCCAGGTGTTTTTTAAATTCCCGTAAAAAGGCATCCCCATAGGATTTTTTTGCCGCGCCGGGAATGTAGTTCCTTCCGGAAAGCCGTTTGAGGAGTTCTGACTTCACCTCGTCGTCCGGTTTTGCCGCAAAGTCATGGGCCATTTCTGCCATGACCTGCTGCAGCCCCATCATGCCCACGCTGTGCCGGCCGACCTTGATTTGAACTATATCGTCTTTTGACATGGTTGAACTCCTTTTATCCGAATATCCAGCCGTAGGTCATGCCCGCAATGGTGGATAAGATCACGATGATCCCGCAGAATGCCGCGGTCTTTTTGACCCCCATCACCCCGCCGATGACCAGCAGGTTGGGAAGGGAAAGCGCCGGGCCGGCGAGCAGGAGGGACAGGGCCGGGCCCTTTCCCATGCCCGCACCCATGAGCCCCTGCAGGATCGGGATCTCCGTGAGGGTGGCAAAGTACATGAGGGCCCCTGAGACGGACGCAAACAGGTTGGCCCGCAGGGAATTGGCGCCCACAAGACCCTGGATATAATGGTCCGGGATCAGGGCTGCGTGTCCGGGACGGCCCAGCATGAATCCGGCCACCAGGACGCCCGCCCCCAGCAGGGGAAAGATCTGTTTCATGAACCCCCATGTGGATTGGACCCAGTTGACCCGCTCCTCTTTTGTGAACCAGGCCTTGATGATGAAGGCCAGTATGATCAGGAGCCCGCCTGTGATCACCCACTTGGCCGCAAAGATCCTGGGCCATATCCCGGTTTCACCTGCTGCGGGTCTGGCAAAGGCGGCAAAGACCAGTACCAGGACCATGACCAGCATGAAGACCCCGTCCTGCCAGAGGCTGCGGCCCTTTTCTTCCGCGTCCGGGAGATAGATCTCTCCGGCGGACCGGGCCGCATCGTCCTTCCTGAAGATGAAGGCCATCAAAAGACCGGTGATGATGGCAAAGACCACGGCGCCGATGGCCCTGGCCAGGCCCAGTCCCGGGCCCAGGATCCGGGCCGTGAGCACGATGGCCAGCACATTGACGGCCGGTCCGGAATACAGGAATGCGGTCGCCGGACCGATCCCGGCCCCACGGGTGTAGATCCCGGCAAAGAGCGGCAGGACCGTGCAGGAGCAGACCGCCAGAACGGTCCCGGACACAGAGGCCACGGAATAGGACAGGATCTTGCCGGCGGTGGCCCCGAAGTATTTCAGGACCGAGGCCTGGGAGACAAATACGGCAATGGCGCCGGCAATGAAAAAGGCCGGGATCAGGCAGGTCAAAATGTGTTCACGGGCATATTCCCGGAGCATCATAAAGGCCTCGAGACCGGACTGCCGGATGATGGGATGGTCCCAGGGGATGTAATAACAACCCAGAAATATCGAAATAATGATGAGCAGTTTGGAGCGTTCTTTCATAATAACTCCGAAGATAATAGCAGTGAAATCTAATAGCGAAATTACTATTTGGCTATCTAGTTAGGCCAAAAAAATTTATTTCTTACAAATGTTTTCCCGATTGATAAACGGCAACCTGTCGAGCAGGCGGGTAATTTCCGGATCATCCATTAGCCAGTGCTTCAGGTTTCCCAGCATGGTGGCCACATAGGGGCTGTCCGCACCGTCTGTCAGATGATAGTTTACCCAGATTCCATCCTTTGAAGAATCCACAAGGCCAGCATCTTCAAGTAATTTCAGATGCTTTGACACAGTCGGCTGGGCCAGTTGCAGGGCCTCGCGCATCTCACAGACGCACATGGTCTTGCGCTGAAGCATCTTTAAGATTTTTACCCGGTTTGAATCGGAAACCGCCTTCATGACCTTAAGGAACTCTTTCATTGACCCTCCTTTCAACATATTGCTATATGGCAATATAGCATTTCCGGAAACCATGTCAAGATGTTTTTCGATATGGGGATTGCACCTTAGTCAGGAACTTTTTAAGTATCAAACAACCCAATTCTTATTCAAAATGAATCTTCAGGTATTTGTAAAAAGTCGTCACTCCGGTGAAAACCTTAGCCAGACAAGCTGGAACAATTTGATATGACTGGATCCCGGCTTCCGCCGGAATGACGAAAGAGGGGGTTTTCCGACTTTTTACGGGACATCAATCTTCGCTTATTGGATTTTTCCATAACCATGAAAATTCGGATTGACATTCCGAATTTTCATGGTTATAAAACGTTTATGATCCTAAGACCTGTATACCTTAAAAGCCTTTCAAACGGTGTGAGACGTTCTCCGGTCACGGCCCTGCTGGGTCCCCGGCAATGCGGCAAGACAACCTTGGCCCGCATGTTCGGTCAAGACCGGGACTCGAGCTATTTCGACCTTGAATCTCAGCCGGATTTACAGCGCCTGCAAAATCCCGAACTCATGCTCGGGGGTATCCAGGGCCTGGTGGTCCTTGATGAGATTCAGGTCATGCCCGAATTGTTTCAGGTCTTAAGGGTGCTTGTGGATCGTCCGGAAAACCGGGCAAGATTTCTCATTCTTGGGAGTGCATCGCCAGACATCGTCAAAAATGTCTCAGAAACGCTTGCCGGACGCGTAGAGTTCGTTGAACTGTCAGGGTTTGACTTGGGCGAGGTCAATGCTGATACCTGGGAGAGGCTCTGGTTGCGCGGCGGCTTCCCCCGGTCATTTCTTGCTGACTCGGATGAAGACAGTATGGTATGGCGGGAGGGGTTTATCAAAACTTTTTTGGAAAGAGATATCCCTCAACTGGGCATTTCCATCCCCTCAGCCGCCATGCGCCGTTTCTGGACGATGCTGGCCCATTACCATGGTCAGACATGGAATGCATCGGAACTGGCCCGCTCAATGGGTCTTTCCGACAAAACTGTGCGGTCCTATCTCGATATCCTGACGGGGACCTTCATGGTGCGCCAATTGCAACCCTGGTATGAGAATATAAAGAAACGCCAGGTTAAGGCCCCCAAGATATACCTGCGCGACTCAGGTCTTCTCCACAGCCTGTTTAATCTAAATGATATGTACAGCCTCTCTGCCCATCCCAGGGTGGGCGCCTCATGGGAGGGTTTTGCACTGGAGCAGTTTCTGCAGGCCTTAAGACCCGTGCAGTCATTTTTCTGGGCAAGCCACGGTACCGCGGAGATCGACCTTTTTATTCTGCATCATGGTCAACGGCACGGCATCGAGGTTGAATTCAACGAAGCTCCCAAGATTACAAAATCCATGAAAATCGCTTTTGAGGACCTTCGCCTGGATAAACTGTGGATTATCTATCCCGGCAAGCACGAGTATCCGGTGACCGAAAACATAGAGGTCTGGCCGCTCTGTAAGGTGTCAGGCCTATCCGATCGTATCAATCAGATGCATCTCTGAATCATTGCCTTGAATCATTTTACGTTATAACGGATTCCAATGCCCAACCTCAGGCTCTTTGCCAGCAACAGACTTGAAATCCTTGCCGACACCCTGGCAGAGGTCCTCCGTGTGCCGCTTTCTTCCCCCTTTGACCCGGAGGTCATCGTGGTCCAGAGCCGGGGCATGGAGCGGTGGATTTCCATGGCGCCTGCCAGGCGGCAGGGGGTCTGTGCCAATATGGAATTTCCTTTTCCCAATTCATTTATTAACGAGGTCCTGAAAAAAGCATTTCCCGATCTAATCGGACAGCCCTTCTTTGATCGTGAAATCATGACCTGGCGGATCATGCAGATCCTCCCGTCCCTGGGTTCCAGACCGGGCTTTGAGAGCCTCAGGGCCTATCTGGAAGGCAGAGAAGGTGGTCTCAAGCTCTACCAGCTTTCTGAGCGGATAGCCGATACCTTTGATCAGTACCTGCTTTTTCGTCCGGAAATGATGCTGCGGTGGGACAGGGGTGAAGACGATCACTGGCAGGCCGTGCTGTGGCGGTAACTGGCCGAAGGACATGAGACCCGGCATCGCGCGGCGCTCAGAAAGGCGTTTGGTGAACTGTTGAGGAATCCTTCCTCTGAACTGGAAGGCCTCCCGGAAAGGGTGTCTGTGTTCGGCATATCCACGCTGCCCAGGTTTCACATACAGATATTGTCCTCCATCTCCAGGTTTACACAGGTGAACCTCTTTCTCATGAACCCATGTATGGAGTACTGGGGCGATATCTCTTCCGATTGGGAGATCAAAAGGGCAACGGATAAGGGGCAGATGAAATTATTCGAAGCCGAAGAGCTTCATCTGGGCAGGGATTTTTTTGATCTGATCCATGAGTTTGACTGCGAGGATATGGAGTTTTTTAAGGACTCCGGCCAAGACAGCCTTTTGACCTGTATTCAATCGGACATCCTGAAGCTCAGGGAACGGTCCGGAGACCCGGGAGAAAAGACTGCCGTCCCGGATGGAGACATGTCCATCCAGATCCATTCCTGTCACATCCCCATGAGAGGTTGATGTTGAGTTGATAAGACGTTTCTTTTCCGTGGAAGGAGATTAGTAAAGTTGATAAGACGTTTCTTTTCCGTGGAAGGAGATTAGTAAAATTGCTCTTGTGAGTCAAGGACAAAGGAACCACAAGATATGTGGTATTACGCTGGATTGGAGTTTTGGGGTTTTTCAGGAATATGGCTTGGAGTAAGATAGGGCGTTCAAGGACTGGAAATATTTGGAAATTGACGTCATTTGGGCCTAATCCGGAC
>JAXHTA010000244.1:0-6032 GCA_034190285.1 Thermodesulfobacteriota bacterium
TTTTACCGGTTCCGGGAGGGCCATGAAGAAGAACCCCTTTCGGAGGATCGATACCCAACTTCTGGAATATCTCGGGACGTCTTAATGGAAGCTCGATCATCTCCCTTATATGGGCTATCTCAACTAGGTAGGTAGGAGAAAAGTGAAGGCAAGGAGTCTATACTGCAATTGGGCAATCAAGGAGTTGGGCATGTCGCTCAGAGAACTAGCCAGGAGGCTAAAAATGAGTCCTCCTACAATAGGATTTTTGGTGGAAAGAAGATAGGCCATTGAGCATAAAAAAGGCTACCATTTTGCTCGATCAATAAACTCATTTTTCTACCAGTGTGCCATATTTTATGATCGTTCATGGGGCTTCTTGTATGCCGAAGCATGTTTTGAAATTGGCGCTGATCCCTGACCCCCGTGAGCTGATTCGTTAGCTCGCTATGCATTTTCAACGTTCGATGTTCATCTTCTTTCAGTTACTCTCAGGCAAAAACAACTTGGCCCTTATGCCACCAGAGCCCTTACTCAGTTTCAAGCACCGGCAGCATCTCCATGCGGTCGCCGGCGAATATAGTCTCAAAGCCGTATTTGTCCACATCCGATTGGAGGCGGACGTGTGAAACCTCAAAAGGAGATGGCCTCCTGCAAGATCTCCGAGCGTTCCAGTCATGTTCTGGCCGTCCATGATCTGTATTGAAGAAGTCGATCGGGCTCATCGCCCGGTGTAGCTGATGTGCAGGGGCAATAGAGGGCAGGGTGGGATGTAACAAGGGCAGGCCCGCCCGAGTCGGTTATCCTGCAATTTTGAGTCAGGTCGTGGTAGCTTCTCTCGCCGTCCACGAATTGAACCACAATCCCGTCTTCAAATATCTCCGCACTTTATCGCCGTCAGAGTAAGAATCCATACCAGTGGTCTTTCGAGTTGTAAAGGGTCTTTCCGTCTGGTAGTAGGTAATGGATGTCTCATCAGGTGTATACCAAAAAATCGTTAAGGTAGTGCGGGACGGCTCATACATGCGGTCGGAGAGGCAGGGCACCGAGCGGTCGATTGTAATCCCAAAGATGCCTTAAGGAAAGCTTGTCCAGGTCGGTAGGTCCTCAAATGTCATGTCACACAGTGGATAAATTCTATGCTGACCTTCAGGCACCTCCATGGTCATGTAGTGCACGGCGCCGTCTTGCCCCCGGATCGGCCAAGAAAGGATATTGGCCCGGTTTCCAAGAATGGGACGTCCTCAAGGAATAAGCCCCGGAATATCAAATATATCCACTGGGTTGTTTTTTCGCTTACCTTGATCTTGGAAGAATCGCAATCTTAGGATGAATACGAGATGATTGTTTGGGCCTCTGCATTTTTCTTGACAATACGTAGGGTATTTTACTACCTAAAACAACCATTTGTTCTGTGCTGCAAAATAGGCGGAAGTGACGCCCATTTTTCACAGGGGCACTGAGTTTACATTGTTATTCCCGAAAAGCACCGGCCCGAAATGGTTCAGACGGCTGTTTAAGATGGCCACCTAACAGAAAAATGAGAGGCCGCTTCAAAGACAAGCCTATGGGAAGAGACGTTCCTGGCGAAGGATATCTGAATTCTTCAGATCTATCGGGATTGGCGGAACTCAGAAGCAAGATATATGGATTTTTGAGTTCCATTTATGTAAAGATACCTGATCATGATTCCGTTAAGAGACTTATAGGTATAGACGCCTCTTCTTTTTTGGCCGATTTTCCCCTCCATATTGGCTTGCCCAGAGAGATGGAAGCGGGATTAAAAGAATTGGAAGGCTTCATAAGAAGCTTGAAGTTCAGGCCAGTGGAGGACGTCCGCCGGACCCTGTCAGTGGAGGGTACTCGTCTTTTTCGGGGACTGAAGCCGGGTTACGGCCCACCGCCGCCCTATGAGTCTGTTTACAGGGACGCTGGCCAAGCTCCTATGAATAAGTCGGTTCTTGATGTGCTCAGGGAATATTCTTATGCAGGCGCTGGCGTGCCCGTTGATTGTAATGATCCACCTGACCATGTGGGCGTTGAACTCGACTTCATGCGGTTCTTGACAGAGAGGGAGGCCGAGAGCTGGGAAAAGGAAAGGCCCGATGATGCGTTGGGCTTTATAGATGCGGAGCGCAGGTTTTTAAGGAAGCACATACTGAAATGGGTTCCCGAATTCTGCGACAAAGTTATAGCCATGGCGGAATTTGATTTCTATCGAGGCATTGCCAGGATGACAAAAGGCTTTGTAAGTGATGATTACGAGAGAATAAGAGATTTGTAAAAATCTGGCCTTTTAAAATGAGGGCTGTGACCCGTGGTCCTAAGCGACAATCTTGACAGGGAGGCGATATGACTCTTGATACCTTCTCGGCTAATATCACACGAAGAAGATTCATTAAGACCTCAGCGGCACTTGGGGCCATTGCCGCTATAAGCGACATCTTCGGAAGACCTGTCAAGACAATTATGGCCAAAGAGGCCATGGGGGATGTGGCCGAAGAGAGGTGGATACCATTTTCCTGCAACCAGTGTGGAATGGGCCCTGACCCTGCCAGGGCCCTTGTTGTTGATGGTGTCGTAATGAAGGTGGAGGGGGACCCCAGGTTCAGAAATAAAGTCCCCTGTCCTTCTCTGGTCTGCGTAAAGGCCCAAGGGCTGGTCCAAAAACTTTATAACCCTTACCGGGTTAAGGGCCCAATGAAGAGGACCAATCCCAAAAAAGGGATCAATGAAGACCCCAAATTTGTGGAGATAGACTGGGATGAGGCCCTGGACATCCTTGCAAAGAGATTAAAAGAGATAAGGTCCAGGGGCGTTTTGAACAGCGAGGGTGTGCCGAGGGTGGCCCAGGCATCACAAATCGGTCCGGTGGGTCCTTCCAATGAGGGCCACGGGTGGACCCCATTCTGGCTGGCATGGGGGCCAACGGAGAGACTCGGAGGAGGGGGCGGGATTAAATGCTACCACGGGGAGCATGTCTACGGGGAGCTATGGCGAAGGGCGTTTGTAAACGCGACTGACTTCAGGTTGTGCAACTATGAGATAGTGTTCGGCAGGAATCAGAACGCAAGTACGGTATCATTGGGTGCGGCAGGATTTAAGGCATACGCAGATGCCAGAGTAAGAGGGATGAAACATATACATGTTTCGCCCGACCAGAACCTGACGGCGGCCAAGGCTGATAAGTGGATACCCATCAGGATCAAGACCGATAGTGCGTTTCTGTTCGCCATGATAAATGTCATTTTGCACGAAATGGACTGGGGAAAAATCTGTGATATCGATTTCCTGAAGAATATGACCAACAACCCTTATCTGATAGGCCAGAAGGGGTACTATATCAGAGACCGGGTCTCAAAAAAGCCCCTGGTGTGGGACCCTTCGATTCCAGGGGCAATACCTTACGACGAGGCAAAAGACTTCGCCCTGGAAGGGACATATGCGGTTAACGGAGTAGAGATCGGGCCTGATGATAAGACTTACTCTGCAGACCGGGGAAGGCCATCGTTTCATCTCCTGATAGACCACGTAAAGGACTACACGCCTGAATGGGCATCCAGGATAACAGACGTGTCGGCCGAGACTATCAGGAAGACGGCCCGGGAATTTGTGGAACGGGCAATGGTAGGCGCCACAATCAATATTGACGGAAAGGCCTTGCCCCACAGGCCTGTGTCAATAGTCCTGGGAAAGGGCGTCAACAACGGATGGGGTGCGTACCAGTGCGTTTGGGCACAACACGTTCTCTTGATGCTGGTGGGTGCGCTTGAAGTCCCTGGAGGAAACCTGGGATGCTATTCGCTCATATATAAGTTCTTGCCCATGAAGCGAAATGACGACGGTTTTCCGCTGTCCGCGATCTTGCCGACCGACAGGGAGAAATGGGAGTGGCCACCCAAGACGCGATCGGGGCTGAAAACCCTGACTCCCCTTGCCGGACCAGGGCCAGCGTTTTTCGGAGCAGAAACTCTAAGCTGGAAGAGCTTTGTGGAACCCCTGGATAAGTGGCCATCGTCTGTTCCTGATGTCTTTGTTTTTCAGCGAACCGATCCGGTCAGTTCCCACTACGACAGCAATCTGGTGAGGAAAGGAATGGAGAGGATCCCCTTCAGCGTCAGCTTTGCATACACCATAAATGACTCAAACTGGTATGCGGACCTGGTTCTTCCTGAAGCTACAGACCTTGAATGTCTCCAGTTGGAGTCCGCGCCGAGCGGCTACAAGGGGGCATGGGAATACCGGGGTTGGGCTGTCAGGCAGCCTATCGTCAAGCCTCCTTTTAATACACGTGACCTGACGGATATCTGTACCGAACTGGCTGACAGGCTGGGAGTGTTGCCGGCATACAACTCCATTATCAACGGTATAAACGGGCTCAATGGCACCAGATGGGAACTGAACCCGATGAAGAAGTACTCGGTAACGGAGATTGTTGACCGGTTGTGCAAGTCCAAGACAAACGGGAAACACGACTTGAATTGGTTCAAGAAGAACGGTGCTTTCCTGTCGCAGGTTTCCAAGTCGTCCTGGTACCTTCATGTGGATATGGTAGAAAAGAAAATGAGATACCAGTTGCCTTATCAGGCGGAGGTGAAAAGGGCAGGGGAAACTCTCAGGCAAAGGTTACATGAAACAGGCATTCAGTGGTGGGACCAGCAAACAGAGGAATACACGCATGCCCTCCCAGAATGGAAGGACTTCCGAAAAATCTATGAGAAAGTGTACCAGTTCGGACCGGAGTATGATATGTGGCTTACATGCCACAGAGGTCACCAGCTCGCAGTATCCCATAATGCTGATATTCCATGGATCATTGAGGCCGGAAAGGATACCCTGGATGTTCCGGGCGTCTTGATAAACTGCGACACCGCCCGGAAGAAGGGAATCAAAGACGGTGACAGGGTAAGCCTGGAGTCATGTTTCGGCAAGACTAGGGCTCTAGCAATCGTTTCAGACACAGTTAGACCCGATACGCTTTCCGTATGTGAACATTTTGGGACAAAGAACCCGATGCTGAAGCTGTTGGGATGGCCCAACATGAGTGAGACAGAGAGGTTGGATGTAAGGTTATTTGACGAAACCGGCGGGTCTTCAGACCACTCCATAGTCAAGATACACAAGGTATAGGTTGAAAAATGGTCAGGTATGTAATGGTAATCGACCTTAAGAGGTGCATAGGGTGCCAGGCATGCATGGTGGCCTGCAAGGTGGAGAATTCTCTGCCGCCGGAGATCAAATGGAGCAAAGTGTCAGACTCTCCGAATGGAAAATACCCTGACACGAACAGAGATTTTCTCCCCATGCTTTGCATGCATTGCGACAGTCCCCCGTGCGTTGATACATGTCCCACAGGAGCCAGCCGCAAACGAGCCGATGGGATAGTCCTGGTGGATTACAACAAATGTATAGGTTGCCGATCCTGTATTTTGGCCTGCCCTTATGAAATAAACTGCTTTTATGACAACAAGGTTTCATATTTCCCGGCCGGCTTTATTCCCCCGGAGAAGTCCGGTTACATCAGGCACCGGGTCGGGACGGCGCAGAAATGCACCTTCTGTGCCCACAGGGTTGACAAAGGTGTCAAGAATGGGCAGAAGCCAGGCGTTGATTGGGACGCCAGTCCTGCTTGTGTAAACGCCTGCCCTACCGGGGCCCGTATCTTTGGTGATCTTAATGTCGCCAATTCAGAGTTGCGGCGCCTGATAAGATCCAGACAGGGATACCAGCTTCAGCCTGAGGCGGAAACCCGGCCCTCTGTTTACTATTTGGGGGCCTGAAAGACAAAGGTGGTAGCGCGTTCATTGGATTATTAGATGCGGCAGCAGGTACCCCTGGACCCTCTTCCTTGAAAGGAAAGGGCTCGGGTGGGGGTAAGCCCTAGGACATGCTGCCGCATCATTTTTGTTTCGGAATCATCACATTGGGATCCTTATATTTTCGTTTCAGACTACAAAGATATCATAATCAGGAGGTTTACAATGGCGGACAAGAGTTATGATGTAGTGATCGTGGGAGGTGGCAATAAGGCGCTGGTCGCGGCCATGTATCTC
>JAXHTA010000245.1:0-6022 GCA_034190285.1 Thermodesulfobacteriota bacterium
GGCCTGACACCTTGAGGAGATCGTGTACAGGTCCGAAGCAATGTCTGAAGTAGTCGGCCTTGCCTCCAGGGTGGCCGGAACTGATTCTGCCGTTCTGATCAGCGGCGAATCAGGGACCGGCAAAGAACTCCTGGCCAGATTCATCCACAATTCGAGCCCGCGGCGGAAAGCCCGGTTTGTCCCGGTGAACTGTGCGGCCATTTCTCCTAACCTGGTGGAATCCGAGCTGTTCGGCCACGAAAAGGGCTCATTTACAGGGGCGGATCGAAGGGTTGCGGGCAAATTTGAATACGCTGCCGGCGGGACCCTGTTTCTGGATGAGATCGGCGATCTTTCGCTTGAGGCCCAGGCAAAACTCCTGAGGGCCTTGCAGGAGAAGAATATCCAGCGGGTGGGCGGAAACGAGGAGATACCTGTGGATGTCCGCGTCATTTGCGCCACCAATCAGGACCTGAATGAACTCGCGGAGAGAGGCGATTTTCGGCGCGACCTCTTCTTTCGGATTAACGTGTTCCCTATCCAGCCCCCACCTCTCAGGGAGCGTATGGACGATGTAATTGTACTCGCCGGACATTTTCTCCAGAGATCGGGTCGTGGAACCCGTATCCGGCTTGCAGACGGCGCCATGAGGGTAATGTTGGAGTATACGTGGCCGGGAAATGTCAGGGAGGTGAAAAACGCCATGGAACGGGCCGTGATCCTGGCCATGGATCAGGGGGAGATAACGGCCGGAGACCTTTCTTTCTTAAAGACGTCGATAACCGGCGGCAATACCGCGAATTTCCGACTACCAGCGGACGGCATTTCCCTCGAGGAACTGCAGGCCGATCTTGTGAGACAGGCGCTTATCGTCTCACGCAACAACCAGACATCGGCAGCCAGGCTTTTGGGACTGACCAGGGCAAAATTCAGGGTCCTCATGAAACAGGCTAAGAGGGGTGAAATTCGGAAATCCAAATGACAAATATGGATGAGAATAAAAAGTCATTGTTCTCCCTTGGTATCATAGTCCTGTGGATACTGGCTCTTATGGTTGGAACGCTCAGGGCTGAGGAGGCCCCAGCGGACAATGACGACACCCTGCTCATGTTTGTGGGTGAGGACCTCGATGTCCTGTCCATTGCCTCGCGCAGGGAGGAGGGGGCCCGGCAGGCGCCTGCCGTGGCACGGGTCATCACACGGGAAACGCTCGAAGAGATGGGCGTAAGGACCTTGAGCCAGGCCCTGGAGACGGCGCCGGGATTTCATATGGCACAGAAGGAATGGGGCACTCAGCCCTATCTCAGGGGAATCCCCGATTCGGTGCTGTTCCTGTATGATACGGTCCCCTTGGGTTCCGACGTTAGCAAATCCCAACACCCTCTGGACCACGAACTTTCCCTGGCACCTGTGAAGCGCATTGAGATCATTCGCGGTCCGGGATCGGTCCTCTGGGGCCCTGATGCCTTTGCAGGCATATTGAACGTGGTGCCAATGACCGGCAAGGACCTTGACGGGGCCGAAACCGGCGTCTTATACGGTGGGCCGGGTGACCAGGAGGCTTTCTTTGTCAATCTGGGTCATGATGCAGGAGCCTGGGATGCCTTTCTGTCCGTAAGCGGCCGTTACGGAGAGGAGGACGACACCCGGTGTAATCTTGTGAGTTTCTGGGGAGATGGGGAGACAGTGGTTCCTCCTCTGTACCGGTTTGGAGGCAAATGGCCGGGCGATGCCCGCTATTTTGAAACGTCGGGTCGTTTTTCGTTCAGGGACTGGTTCACGTTGTCAGGGAGGATCTCCGATTATAGAAGGCCGTACGCAATATCGCGGCCGGAGGAAACCATCACATGGAGGGAAAGCCGCGGCGGCCCGGCCGGCTTTATCAAGTTGGAGGCAAAAAAGGCCGTGGACAGGTCTTCGGCCGTCAGACTCACGTGTTCCTACAGCTGGCTTGATCCTGAATACGATATTGTTGACAGGACATTTGAGCAAGAGGAACACACGTCATATGGCGAGATTATATATGATCGCTCCTTTTTAGCAGGTCGAGGCCTCTTCACAAGCGGGTTTTCCTACAGAAACAAAGACATTGAGGACGCCCCGATCTGGGACAGTTACCTGCCCGACTATCTGTTGCCCGAGAACAGATATTTCCTGCCCATTGTCAATCAGGAGGACTACGATACGACCCTTTGGTCCCTGTTCGGCCAGTATACTCATAGTATCGGAGACATTGACCTGTGGTTTGGGCTTAGAGATGACGAGCATGATGAGTACAGGGACCACATCAGCTATAACGCCGGGTTTGTCTGGTCTTTGTCGTCACAATGGGTTCTTAAGGGCCTGTACGGGACCGCCTATCGAACGCCCTTTGCCAGACAGCTCCTGGAAGAGGGAGAAGCGGAACTGGAGAAGATGAGAACCTTCAGCGTCCAGATTGCATGGAAACCCTCGAACCGGGCGGGACTCAGCTTGTGTGGGTTTGCCAGCCGCATCAAGAACCATATTATGGAAGACCCCTATGCCGGGCTTTCCCTGCCGAACCATCAGGACATAAAGGGATTGGAGCTGGAGGGACACGTTTCGCCCGTCAAAGACCTCGATCTCTCAGCCAACCTGACCCTTATCCAAAACAGCGGACCGGATGAGACCTACCACTATAAGTACTATTTTGACGGAACTTCATGGCATTACAGGGACCTGATGTATCCTTACGATACCGGACCTGACACTTTGTTCAATTTGATGGGGACATGGCGTCCTAATGAAAAGTTGTCCGGCTTCCTGAGGCTTGGCTATTTTTCTTCAAGACGGCTCATCTATCCACGAAACGAAGAACTCGAACCCTATCATTCGACCTCGGGGGTATGGCTTGTGGACATGAGCGCCACTGTTAGGGACGTAGTTTTGTCAGGCTTGACATTGGAGTTTTCGATCAGAAATCTCACGGATAAAGACTATGAGACTCCGGGTGTTTACAGTGTTATCGACGGAGCCCCTATTTCAGCGGAAGTGGTGTTGAGGAAGAGATGGTAGCACACCAGCCAATATTCCCCACAAAACAACGAGAAACCGACAAATGGAATGACAAATAACAAAGCTCAAATGTATCTACTCAATGAATTGGGGTAACCCCCTCACCCTGGCCCTCTCCCCCAGAGGGGAGAGGGGATTAATTGATTGAAATCATTTAAAACCTCCCTCCCCCTTGAAGGGGGAGGATCGGGGTGGGGGTGAAAGCCCCCAGATATTGAGCTATTACGCTCAAATGACAACCTTGGCATTTGGATTTTGTCATTATATTAATGTGATGATAAATGCCAAAGCCCGAATGACAAATGAGGAATTCGGAATACAGGATGAACCGTTATCCCTCAAAAACCATAATATGCCTTTTTATTATCGCGGCAGTCCTTGCAGTGTACGGCCAGGTCCGAAATCACGAGTTCATCAACTACGATGATCCCTTTTTCGTAACGGATAACAGCCACGTTCAGGCCGGACTAACCCTTGAGAGCGTCATCTGGGCCTTTACAAGCCGGGACGGAATCTGTAATCCGCTTTCGTGGCTGTCGCACATGCTGGATTGTGAACTCTTCGGCCTCTGGCCGGGTGGGCATCATCTTACTAGCCTCTTCTTCCACACGGCAAACGCCCTGCTGCTCTTCCTGGTCTTGAAACGGATGACCGGGGCATTGTGGCGAAGCGCCGCGGTCGCATTGCTGTTTGCTCTCCATCCCCTTAACGTGGAATCTGTTGCTTGGGTTGCGGAACGAAGGAATGTGCTGAGCACTCTGTTCTGGTTGCTGACCATATGGGCCTACGCCAGCTACGCGGGGCGTCCGAGTATGATCAGGTATCTTGCGGTTGTTTTATGTCTTGTCCTGGGTCTTATGTCCAAACCCATGCTAGTGACCGTACCGTTTTTCCTATTTCTGCTCGATTACTGGCCCCTTGGCCGGATTTGCCCCGGGCAATTCCCCTCTCCCCTATCCACCCCCACCCAACCTCCCCCGTCAAGGGGGAGGAGGTCAGAAGAAATCCTTAAGTCAACAAAGTTTGGGGGGGAAGGGCAAAGTAGGGGGTATCGTCCTATGGCTGTCGTCCATGGCCTGATCCTGGAAAAGGTTCCGCTCCTCATGTTCTCAGTCATTTCGGCGGGGCTGACGTTTTTTGTTGCGCAGTCCCAGGGAAGCGTGGCGTCTATTGAGACCCTGCCCATCCGGGTACGCATTGCCAACGCCCTTGTCTCCAGCATAACCTATATCGTTAAGATGGTATGGCCCCGGGACCTGGCGGTCTTCTATCCCCATCCAGGCTATGGAATGCCATCATGGAAGATTGTGGGGGCAGCGATTATATTGATATCTATCTCCTTTTTGTTGATTTACAAGGCACGATCTTACCCGTACCTCGCCGTTGGATGGCTCTGGTACCTGGTGACACTGGCCCCGGTGATAGGGATTGTGCAGGCGGGCAGCCAGGCCATGGCGGACCGTTTTATGTACGTTCCCCTCATCGGGCTGTTCATCATCGTTGTTTGGGGCGCCAGCGACCTTGCAGCACGGTGGCGCTTTGGAAGGGTTGCCCTTGCTGTATCCGCAGGCATTGTACTGTTATGCCTTGTTATATGCAGCCGGATTCAGGCTGGCTTTTGGGGGAGCAGTGTCTCTCTGTTTGAACACGCCCTAGATTCAACTACTGACAACTACGAGGCCCATTTCTGCCTTGGCACGGCCTTATCCGAAGAGGGGGAGGTTGAGAGGGCCATTGGCCACTACCTGGAGGTTCTGCGGATCAGGCCTCAATATGCCAGGGCCCACGACAATCTTGGAAACAGCCTGACTGCTCAGGGGAGACTGGGCGAGGCAATTTCGCACTACTCCGAGGCCCTGCGCATAGATCCGGACAACGATCATGCCCACAACAACCTTGGGAGCGTCCTGGCGCGTCTGGGGAGGCTGAATGAGGCCATTCCATGTTTTTCAGAGGCGTTGCGCCTCAATCCCGACCTTGCGGAGGCCCACAACAACCTTGGGAACGCCCTATCTTTTAAGGACAGGCCGGATGAGGCCATTTCACATTTCTTGGAGGCGCTACGCCTGAATCCCGATTATCCGAAAGCACATCAAGGTCTGGGAAATGCCTTTGTTCGGATGGGGAGGATGGACGACGCCGTATCACATTACCAGGAGGCGCTGCGCCTGAATCCCGATTTCTTGGATGCCCATAATAATCTGGGAAATGTGCTGGCGCGTCAGGGCAGGATCGACGAGGCCATTTTGCATTTTTCAGAGGCCTTGCGTGTGAATCCCGACTACGGGGAAGGACACTACAACCTGGGAATCGCCCTGGGGCAACGGGGGAGGACAGGCGAGGCGATAAGACATTATTCAGAGAGCTTGCGTATAAACCCTGACAACGCGGAAGCTCATTACAATCTTGCAACGACCATGGGCCGTCAGGGCAGGCTCGATGAGGCGGTTACACATTTTCTCGAGGCACTGAGGATAAAACCCGACCATGCCGAGGCCCACCTTAATCTCGCAATTACACTGCAGCGTCAAGGGAAGCTGGATCAGGCCGTCACCCACTGTTCAGAGGCCCTGCGCATAAGGCCCGACTACGGCAAGGCGCGTGAAGTTATGCGTATCCTCACCGGTGAATCTTTCCCCCCTTGATAACCATAAACGCTAACCTAAATTAAGAGTTCACCCCCCCCTTTTTGAAAGGGGGTGATGTATAGATGTCAAAGCACATTCTTCATTACGACAGAAAATTGAAAGAAAGCGCTCGGTATTTGCGAAGAAACATGGCGGAAAGCGAGAAAATGCGTAACTTCTCAAAAAGTCCGGGTATATCCTCCTATCCAAGGGCCATGTGGGTCTCTTTTTTAGAGGCCGCAAAGTTTTGCCTCATTTCATAGAACGGCGGTGTTGCCATGAAATTCATCCGAGGGCAGCCCCATAGGAAGCCCTGTCAATAAGCGGCCGCCCTTTCCGCCTGTACTGAGGTAGTATTTAATTAGCCAGGGGGCGTTGAA
>JAXHTA010000246.1:0-5992 GCA_034190285.1 Thermodesulfobacteriota bacterium
TTTTGATACAACGCTAAAAGATCCCTCATTCACACCACCATTCCTCTCCAAGTCGTCGTAATCGGTGTAATTCACAGATAATGTTGTCTTCCCGGCATGTCGTATCAAGAGTGCCGGAGAGGCCATGCAAACTCCCCCCTTGTCTGAAAGTGGGTTATCGTTGGCTACAGAAGCGCCTCCCATAGCTGCACATCTTGCTCCCAAAAGCGGAATATCATTTACAATATCCCTCAGTGGGAGTTCCGGTCCAGCAAGAGCGATTTTAGGCAGAAGAATAATCAATAAGGCAAACGCACATTCACGAATAAGGACAGATATAGACTTAGGCATAGCGAAAACCAATACTGTCTCTTTAAAATGTTGAGATTGTGAGAGAAATTGCTTGAGCACCCAGGTGCGCATTCCGCGGCTACTCCTATCATCTTTCTTCTGGGTTTGCAACACTTAGGTTCTTTAGAGCTTTTGCCCGGTTCAACGTTTTCTTTACCCTAATGTTGATAAATCTTCGGCCTAAAAACGCTACGTTCGCTTTAGAGGAACCACAGATCTGCCCTCTGTGGCTTTTTGCGGAGTCAAGAAAGGAAAGTGAAGGCTGTATAGGTTTATGCCCTTACTACTTGCATTATCAGACTGCAGATTATAGAGTGATAGGGACAACAAGAATCCGGAAACAGGAAATCGGGAGGCTGCAATGGGTGATTTCACGAATCGCATTATTCGGGCTATCAGGCTTGATGTTAGCGTATATGAAGAGGTTGAGGCTGACAAGGGGGCAATGGGGCAGGCCATGGGGGTCGTCGTTCTTTCCAGTATCGCAGGCGGGGTCACGGCCATTGAAAGATCAGGGTTGAGCGGAATTCTGACTGGGACGATTATAGCCCTTATCGGATGGTATGTCTGGGCCTACCTTATCTACCTTATCGGGACAAAACTCCTCCCTGAACCACAAACAAGGGCAGATCATGGTCAGTTGTTGCGGACAATCGGCTTTGCGAGTTCACCCGGATTGATCAGAATACTGGCGATCATCCCACAGGGAGCAAAGATTGTCTTTCTGGTGGCCTCTGTTTGGATGCTGGTGGCAACTATAGTCGCTGTAAGACAGGCCCTTGATTATCGGAGCACATTGCGCGCTGTTGGTGTCTGTATTATCGGCTGGGTCATTCAGACGATACTCGTACTTTTCCTTTTTTCCATTTTCTGGGATTTCGAAAATACGACATAATGTGTAATACTTGAGCAAATGACCACGACGCTTCGCTTCGGGGTTATACATGAAAGAAATTATAAAGGTTTTTACAGTTTTTTGGGATCCCTTTGAAACAAATGTGAGCCGGTTGCGAACCGGTGTGGGTCAAGGCCATTATTTTCAAACGGCTAACTTCTTACAATGATACTATTTTTTCTTTAAAATTGCACGCCAGCCGGTTACAGGCTGTAGTATCGGCCGATAAATCTTGCTCACATCCCCGACATGCTCCGTAATATAAAATGCTTCAGGTTCAATATTATGAATTATATTTAGAACCTCCTTCGAATCTCTACGACGGCAAACAATATAAAGCTCCACAACGGGCCCGCCTTTCCCTTCACCGTGAAAAACGGTCACTCCATATCCTGCGTTGCGGATAGTTTCAATCATCGCTTTGTAGTGCTCGCGACTAATAACCCTTAACATAATGTGACCAAATGCAAGCCATTTTTCAATACGAATGCCTACCATATTTCCTGTAGCAAAGCCGATAGCATAAAAAAGGCCTACAAACGGGATTAAATCTCTTATATTACTCTTAATCCCTGCATCCTACCAGAGTGGCTCACTTTATCACGACCATTTACAGCAAGTGCCTATGAATTCAGAGATCAACAGAAAACTGCCGCATATTCGGGCAGTTTCGGTGAAGAAGGTAATATAAACGGAAGCGTACCAAGAAAGGCTGTTATGGACAGAACCTGGTTTTATTTACAGCAGGTGCTTGATCCTGGCACCAAATTGGGGGCCGGGGCTGGTCCTTGTCAACCCCGGCAAAAAGGATCATAGCCATTTCTTTCTCTTGAAATAATAGAGCATGATAATGCCAATGACGACCATTACCGACCATACTAGAGGGTAGCCCCAGGGCCATTTAAGTTCAGGCATAAGCTCGAAGTTCATCCCGTATATCCCCGCGATAAACGTCATGGGAATGAAAATAGTTGCGATGATAGTTAAAACCTTCATAACTTCATTCATTCGATTGCTGACCGTGGACAGATACAGATCCAGCATGCCGGAGACCATGTCTCTGAACGTATCTATGGAATCCATGACTTGAATGGTATGATCGTAAACATCCCTGAAAAAAACCGTTGTCTTTTCCTGAATAAGGCTCATCTCGTCCCTCTCAAACCTGCCGATAACCTCTCTGAGGGGCCAGACAGACTTACGTAGGAATATCAATTCTCTTTTCAGATGATGAATCATTTGTAGCGTATTGTGGCCGGGATATTCTGTCATTTCTTCCTCAAGGGCCTCGATTCTTTCACCGATTTTCTCCAGTACAACAAAGTAATGATCCACAATCGCATCTATCAGAGCGTAGGCAAGATAATCGGCGCCCATTTTTCTGATACGCCCTTTTTGTTTCCGAAGTCTTTCCCGAACAGTATGGAACACATCACCTTCCATTTCCTGAAATGTAATCAAATAGTTTGAGCCTATCACCAGACTGAACTGTTCAGTATTAATACGGTTTTCCTCTTCTTCAAAGAAAAGCATTTTTACAATGACGAATAAATAATCTTCATAATCTTCCATTTTCGGTCGTTGACCGGTATGAACAACGTCTTCAAGGACCAGAGGATGCAAAACAAATCGGTTACCAATCTTTTCGATAATATTTACATCATGAAGACCGTCTATGTTAATCCATGAGACAGACGGTTTGTCTTTATAGACAAAACAGTCTTCTATATGATTCAATTCAATCTCCTTAATGTACGTTTCATCATAATCAATGACTCGAATCTTTATTTGCTCTACCTTCTTCTCACCGACATGCACTAATGTCCCCGGTGAAAGGCCTGGCTTCTTCGATTTTCTTTTTAGCAAGCTAAGCATACGGATTACCTCCCATGAAAGAGCCCTGCAAATAATCTTCAGGTAATTTTTTTCAGATTCGTTTATAAGATTTTTTCATGCCACATTACTAAGGATTTTAAAAGATGTTCGCTTTTTTCTTCATCAGTAGCAAAATGTTCCCTGGAGAGTTCAATCTGGATCCAAGGCATCTCTTGAGCATGGGACTTTATTATGTAACCTCCTTTAAAAGGATGGTTGATGGAGACTTTTTTTTCAAAGGATCTTTCCAGGCATTCTGCCAGGGAGAGCATCCATTTGTCAGGACAGGTCCCGTCTCCGTTGCTCAGACAGATAGGAGGTCGTCTGACATCGGGATCAGGGCCTATGGGAGGTCCTTTGGAAGCCATGGTATGGCAATCGATCCCGAGTTTCATGCCTGTGGCATATCGTGTAAGCGCAGAGTGGTAAGGTCTGTAATAACTCCGGATCAAGACTTGCGTTATATTTCCCTTAAGAGGTTCGCTATAGACAGGAACATCCCAGCAGGTATGGGTTTTGATGATGCCATCTTTTCTGCGGTCATCCTCACTTCGGTTCATATCGATAATCGCCCGGGCAACATTGGTATTAACCATGCCAGCTACGTTTGATTTCAAAGGCAGATATATTTCAGCGGCCCCTTCATCACCGTCTTTCCTAATTTCTTTCTCATTAAGAATGCACAAACCTTCTACTTCAGGAGGAATATCCAATCCGGCATGCGGGATTGAAACAAGTATTGGGAGGGTCATGATTTCGGGCCTCCGGCCGATCCGTCCCGCCGCGGATCTGCCACACCGATGAATTCATTCTTATCAACCAGCACCATCTGGACGCATCCAAGATAAAAGGACATGGGTTCTCGGATATCGATCTTAAAGCCTCTTTCTTTTAAGGCTCTTGGGATGTCGTCACGCATATAAGCGGCTTCAATAGAAACTTTCCCGTCATAGGCACAATGCAACCGAGGTGCGGCAACGGCATCAAAGGGGGATTGATTGTTCAGGCGAATCAACACCTGGAGAATAGTTGAGGTAATCCTCTCGCTCCCGGGAGAACCAATTGTTAGCCAGGGTCTTTTGGCGCGAAAAATAATGGTCGGCGCCACACTGGCCCAGGGAATGCTATTGGGACGGAGATAATATGGATGGGTAATATCCTTGTATTCAAATGCGCTCATGTAATTATTGTAGAGAAATCCGAGTTCCGGTGTGGCAACCTTGGAGCCATAGACTCTTTCAATGGATTGCGTCAGTGAAACTACATTCCCCTCTTTATCCATCGCAGCCAGATGGGTCGTTTCACCAGTTGTTTTTACGCGCGATAAAATCTGTTTTGAAACAAGTCTGGCGTAATCATTGCTTAACATCCGGCGGTCTTGAACTTGCGGGTAAAAATTGGGCTCAAAGGGCCGGTCCCGCCTGTCAAGCTGAGCCCGCCGAATGATTTCCGCCAAAAGCAGGGCCCCATGAGGTGTATCGGGATTGCGGTCCTTAACCGGAAATTTCTTGAGTATGTTAATCATTTCAATCAGGGTTCTGCCGGCGCCCGGAGGGGGCATGGTATAGACCATCATATTTCCTAAGCGACAGCTTATGGGCTCACGTGCAATCGGCAATGGTATTTGAGCCAAATCATCTTTTTGAAGCAGACCGCCGTTTTTCTGCATATCAGCATGAATCAACTCGGCGATTTGACCCGTATAAAAGTCTTCAATGCCATCCCCGGCAAGTTTTCGCAGGGTCTCCGCAAGCTGTGGTTGCTTAAATATATGGCCCACGGAATAAGGTTTTTGCCCGCTCCTGAGGAATATTTGACTTGAATTTCCTTTGGCAAAGTTTTTCATTTCTCTTTTTTGAAGTCTTCTCTGAAGTTCCGTGATTTCGTAACCCTGCTCTGCCAAATCAATGGCCGGTTCGAGAACATCCTGAAGAGCCAATGAACCGTACTGCTTAACAACATAACCGAGGACCGCCGGTGTGCTGGGCACTGTGGTTGCACGATAACCGATTTGTTTTGTGGAATTGGCCGTAAAATCCTCGTTTAAGGCCCTGTTGGGCGCCCTCGAGGAACCATCCAGAGCAATAGTCTTATCGGCCTCGGCCAGATAAAGCAGCATCATTGTCTGTCCGCCCAGGCCCGAAGCTTGTGGTTCGCAAACACCCAGGGCAAAGGCTGAAGCGACAGCCGCATCAAAAGCATTGCCGCCTTTTTGAAGGATTTTCACACCTGCTTCCGTGGCCCGGAAATGCGCACTGGCGATCATCCCGTTCTTTGATACGGCAATGCGTTGGGGCTGGGGAATCTTTACTTTAACTGGTTCAACAAAATCCGTATCCACTTCCGTTCTTTTCTTCACAGTCATCAGCTTTTCTTTCGGATATCCTTTGCAAGATATTGGGCTGTTAAGAGAGTACGCTGAATAAGGCTGGTGCGGTTAACCGCTTCCTGGGGAGTATGCAGGTCTCTTGAAGCGGGGCCAATACCACAGACAACCGGTATTCTTGATTGAACAAGTCCGCCGACTGAAGGTGAAAGAGAAGAATCCCGGGCGAGCGGTATTTCCCAATTCTTCGCCACTTCTTCCAGTGATTGAGCCAGACGTAGATTAATGGCGCGTTCTTTCATGGCTGGGCGATCAGAAATGCTCTCAAATGCGATCTTGAACTTCCCACCTTTAAGAAGTATCTTGATCCGGTCTTCGATATCATCGGCCTTTTTCTTGTCAAGATAGCTGAGCAAAAGGGTTGCCGTCATCCGGTGAGGCAGCAGCCCCGGGAAAGTGTCTACTTTGATATCAACAGCTGACATCGCCGTACGATCCTTTCTGGATGAGAGAGCAGATATAGCTTTGATCTTTTCCATGGACCAGAGAAGGACTTCCGGTTCCTT
>JAXHTA010000247.1:0-5949 GCA_034190285.1 Thermodesulfobacteriota bacterium
GAATTAGCGGTCAGGATATTGATGGACACCGGGGTGAACAGGAAAAGTGCCGTGATTACAGTTGGAATTATAGGATTTTTATCAGGTATGCCTTCGGCAATCAGCATGGATTTTTTGACCAACCAGGACTGGGTCTGGGGAATCGGGCTCTTAGTTGGAGGTTTCTTTGTAGTTCTGGCGGCTCTAAAATATGGCGCGGCCCGCTTCAGGCAAGAATTAATCAACGGGAGGGGCAACGATATAAATCTTGGCAAGTGGTATGATTGGGTGATCAAATATGTTATACCCGTTGAATTCGGGGGGCTCATAATCTGGTGGTTTTACCAGTCAGCGGCAATCTATGATCCGGAGGCATGGTGGAACCCTTTTCGTGTGTTCAGCCTTGGGACCTGCTTTTTCCAGTGGGGCGTCTTATTGTCCCTGCTTGTGGTCTTAAACAGGTGGCTCGGTCAAAAGACGCTTGGAACTCAAATGATGGATCAAAATGGACCCTGAAACCATCATAATGATGATCCTTGTTTTAGGGTTTACCTGGGGTGGGTTTGCATATTGCATAACGCTTTCGATCAAGAAAGAGGAGGAAAAGAGGAGAAAATGGCGATCATCCACGGCTTCCAGCTCAAGAAAGAGCAAGATATCAAGGAAATAGCGACCCGGGCCAGGTTCTTTCGCCACGCGAGGACGGGCGCGGAACTCCTGTCCCTTACAAATGATGACGAGAACAAGGTCTTTGGAATAACCTTTCGCACACCGCCTTTGGATTCCACGGGAACACCCCACATCCTTGAGCACTCGGTTCTTTGCGGATCGAGGAAATACCATGTAAAAGAGCCGTTTGTGGAATTGCTGAAAGGGTCTCTGCACACCTTTCTTAACGCCTTTACCTATCCCGACAGGACATGTTATCCCGTGGCCAGTCAGAATCTCAGGGACTTTTACAACTTGATCGACGTCTATCTGGATGCGGTCTTTCACCCACTGCTGACCCCCTTTATATTCCAGCAGGAGGGCTGGCACTTTGAACTGGAGGATGTCCACAACCCCCTGATATACAAGGGCGTGGTCTTTAATGAGATGAAGGGCGCCTATTCATCGCCCGACAGCGTGCTTGGCGAATACGTCCTTCAATCCCTCTTCCCTGACAACCCTTATTGCTTTGACGCTGGTGGAGATCCTAAGCAAATACCTGATCTTGCGTTTGAGCAATTTGAGGCCTTTCGTCAAACATACTATCATCCATCCAATGCACGCATTTACTTTTACGGCGATGATGACCCTGATGAACGGCTGAGAATTACGGATGAATATCTAAAGGACTTCGATCCGGCCCATATTGATTCAACGATCAGGTTGCAGCCCCATTTTGACCGGCCAAGACGCGTGATGCGGCCCTTTAGAGCGGGAAAGCTGGACGGGGCCAAGGCAAAAGGCATGATCACCGTCAACTGGCTGCTCCCCGAGAACACCGACGCCCAGATGAATTTTTCACATCGCATATTGGAGTACATCCTTTTGGGGATGCCTGCTTCTCCCCTTCGCAAGGCCCTGATCGATTCCGGTCTGGGAGAAGATCTCGCCGGTGGGGGCCTGGGAAACGAGCTGAGACAGGGGTATTTCTCGACCGGCCTCAAAGGCATTAATCCGGAGGATGCGGACCGGATCGAGGCGCTGGTCATGGAGACCCTGACCCGGTTGGCCAGAGAAGGGATCAATCCACTCACAAAGGAAGCAGCCCTCAATACCATTGAATTCCGCCTGAGAGAAAACCATTCCGGGCACTTTCCACAGGGTCTCGTCCTTATGCTGCGTTCCCTGAGCACATGGATATATGACGGTGATCCCCTGGCACTGCTTGCATTTGAAGCGCCCTTGGAAAAGGTCAAATCATCGGTGGAATCCGACCCCAGATTCTTTGATGATCTGATAACGCGCCTTTTCATCGACAATCACCACCGCACCACTCTGATCCTCAATCCTGACCCCGGCCTGCAAGAAAAAGATGAGGCCGCAGAAAAGGACCGATTGGCAGAAATCCGCTCGGCCATGAACGAAACCGAACTGGACGAAATTATACAAGGCACAAAGGAACTAAAAAGGCTCCAACAGACCCCTGATTTGCCCGAGGCACTGGCCACCATCCCCGTCCTCAGACTCTCGGATCTGGACAAAAAGAACAGGATCATCCCACTGACATGCCTTGATCGCAGAGAAACGCCTATACTGTTCCACGACCTCTCCACGAGCGGCATTGTCCACTTGGACCTGGGATTCAACCTGCGTACCATCCCGGATAGACTGCTGCCTTATGTATCTATATTTGGTCGAGCCCTTGTTGAAATGGGAACGGAAAAGGAGGATTTTGTCACCCTGACCCAGCGCATAAGCCGAAATACAGGGGGCATCAGTCCAGCGATATTTGCTTCAAGCGTGTCAGAATCCGAACGCAGCACCGCCTGGCTGTTTTTGCGTGGCAAGGCCATGTCGGAACGGGCCGGGGAACTGACCCGTATCCTGCGTGACGTGCTTCTTGACCTGAGCCTTGACAACCGCGAGCGCCTCCGGCAGATAGTGATGGAGGAAAAGGCCAGGGCCGAGCAAGAGATAATCCCTAAGGGACATCAGGCCATAAATCTTCGTCTCAAGGCCCATTTTAGCGAGGCCCATTGGGCTGTTGAACAGATTATGGGGATAAGTTACCTCCTTTTTTTGAGGGAACTGGCGGTGGCAATTGACGAGAACTGGCCGGACGTCCTCGCCTGTCTTGAAGAGATACGAAGCATCCTAGTCAACCGCAAGGGGGTAATTGCAAATGTCACGATGGAAGGGACCGGCTGGTCTGATTTTGAGCCCCGTTTAAACGCCCTTATTGATGCCCTGCCCGGGGACAGCGTTGTTGAGGTGGACTGGTCGCCAAAGCGTCCAGCGTCTTTTGAGGGCATGACCATACCCTCGGAGGTGAATTATGTGGGCAAGGGCGCAGATATCTACAATATGGGTTACAGTTTTCACGGCTCTGCCATGGTCATATGCCGCTACCTGCGCAGTTCCTGGCTATGGGATAATGTCCGGGTCCAGGGCGGGGCCTATGGGGCATTCTGCTTTTTTGACCGCCTTTCGGGGGGGTTCAGCCTTGTTTCATACAGGGACCCGAACATTGCCAAGACCCTTGAGACATTTGACCTCGCTGCCCGGTTTCTTCGGGATGCGGATCTTGGCGAAAAGGAACTGACCAAAGGAATAATCGGTGCCATTGGTGAGATAGACACTCATATGCTCCCAGACGCCAAGGGATATACGTCAATGCTCCGGTATCTTACAAATGACACGGAAGAAAGACGTCAGAGGATGCGGGAGGAAGTGTTGGGCACCAAGGCAGCCGACTTCAGGGCCTTTTCGCAGGTACTTGAGGAAGTGAAAAACAAAGGTTTAGTGAAGGTCCTTGGTTCCAAGGCCGCTATCGAAGCAGTGGCGGCCGACAGACCAGACTGGCTGAAGGTCTTTAAAGTGCTTTAACCTCGGTTCAAGTGTTTGGGAAGATTACACCTTCTTTTCCCTCAAGGCCTTTTTGTATATCTTTCCAGAGCCTGTTCTCGGCAGGGCCGTCAGGAAATCCACGCTCTTGGGGGCCTTGTAGTGGGCCAGGTGTTGTTTGGAAAAGGAAATTATCTCTTGCTCTGTTGTCTTTCGCCCTTTTTTCAGGACCACGCATGCCTTGACCGCTTCTCCCCAGTGGGGATCAGGCACCCCGATGACCGCTGCCTCCAGTATGTCCGGATGCATGTAGAGGATGTTTTCCGTCTCCGTGGAATAGACATTTTCTCCCCCTGTCACGATCATGTCCTTTTTGCGATCCACGATAGTAACATAGCCTTGCACATCGATCACGGCAAGATCCCCCGTATAAAGCCACCCGTCGCGGATAGCCTCTCGGGTCTCTTCGGGTAAATTCCAGTAGCCCGGCGTCACGGTGTCTCCTCTAACGATAATCTCCCCCACCTGCCGGTTGTCCCGAGGTACCTCTTTCCCCTTGTCATCAACAACCTTCAGTTCCACATTAATGAACTCCCGACCGGTTGTAGCCTTAACCCTGAGCTGCTCCTCCAGGGTCAGGGCCTTAAGATGATTTTTGAGTATAGACATGGTCAGATAGGGACTCGTCTCCGTCATACCATAAGTCTGAATGTAGTCGCACTCGAAGGTATTGATGATCCTGCGAACCAGTTCGGGCGCTATGGGAGCCCCGCCGCTCAACAGGACCCTCAGGCTCGAATAGTCAAAATTCCCCACCTCGGGGTGATTCAGCATTGTGGTGAACATTGTCGGCACCAGGTTTGTGATGGTCACCTTTTCCTCTTCTATGGCCTCAAATACAGCAAGGGGGTCGAATGTAGGAATGAGGATGTGCTTTCCCCCCACCCAGGTAATGGCAAAGGTGGCCCAGGCGTCAGCCAGGTGAAAAAGTGGGGCGCCATGGACCCAGTGGTCTTTGTCGGTAAGATTCAGTTCCGCAATGGTACCGAGGGCATGGGTCTTTACATTCTTGTGAGTCAACATGACCCCTTTGGGTCTGCCCGATGTGCCGCTTGTGTAATAAAGGTGGGCCACATCCGTGTCATCCAAAGATATCTCAGGCGGAGGGGTCTCCGGCTGGCCTGCCAGAAAGGTTTCGTAATCAATTCCCATCATCCGTCCGTGGACCCCGACGTCCTGCTGGGTCCAGATTATCCTTTGGATCTGACCTTCCTTGAAGGCGCAGGACTCCACTTTGTCCCGGAATTTTGCCTGTGCCAAGAGCGTTCCGGCCCCGCTGTCGTTAACGATCGCGACAAGCTCGTTGAAAGCCAGCCTTATATTTAAAGGGACCAGAACCAGCCCGAGATGGGCGGATGCGAAGTAGGCCTCAAGAAAGACGTGGCAATTCTCATGCAGAATAGCCAGACGATCTCCCTTCTGAAGGCCGAGATCGCTCAATCCGTTAGATAGCCGCCATACCCGTTTGGCGAACTGTTCATATGTCAATTTCTGGTCCTTGCAGACGATTGCTTCATTGTTTGGATATAGTCTGGTCGCCTTGGGCAACAGTTCATTAAGGGGCATAGTCGGTCTTTTTGGCCTCAGGGACAACAGGGGTCATTGAATGGTGATGACTCAAAACGGAAGCACAAAAAAAGGCCAGCCAAATCAGCTAACCCTGAATTCGTGGAGGCGGCAACCGGATTCGAACCGGTGAATAACGGTTTTGCAGACCGCTGCCTTAGCCACTTGGCTATGCCGCCTTTTTTACCCCCATCCCCAAAAACACAGCCTTCCCTCTAAGAGAAATGGGGATTGTTATTTTCTGGAGCGGGAAACGGGACTTGAACCCGCGACAATCACGTTGGCAACGTGAGGCTCTACCAGCTGAGCTATTCCCGCCGGATTGATCTTCATTTTATAATACGATGATGCTTTGTCAACAAAAAACCTGTCATTCTTTCTTCTTCAGTATCTACTCAATAAATCGGGGTAACCCCCTCACCCTGGCCCTCTCCCCCAGAGGGGAGAGGGGATTAATTTATTGGAATCATTTAAAACCAGCTTCCCACTTCAAGGGGGAGGCTGGGGGTGAAAGCCCTCCAGATATTGAGCTATTACCTTCTTCACTCAACAACTGCAACACAGGATCTCCTGCTTCTACAACTTCGTCTGTTTGTGGGCGAAAAGGACCTGCCTGAACTGCCGAAAATAGTCCCACGCCGACCAGACGGTCAGTACTAATGCCCCCCACAAAAATGTCATCCCGACCACGTGGAAATCGACATTATAATATGAGTAATGCAGACAGAGCCCCAATAGGGAAACCGCCTGAAAGATGGTCTTGTATTTCCCCAGGGTCCTTGCATGTATCACTATTCCCTCATTGACCGCAATTGCCCTCAGACCCGTCACAGCAAACTCCCTGGAAATGAT
>JAXHTA010000248.1:0-5948 GCA_034190285.1 Thermodesulfobacteriota bacterium
TTCAAAGCAATTTGGCGTCGGTTTATCCTCCGCCTGCCAGTGGGAAGGCCAGCAGGTATCTATATAGACCCTTCCCGCGCCTACGCCCTTTTCAATATCCTCCTTTGTCACATACCACTGGAGTGGGGTTGGAGGATAACCGTCAATAGTATGGACTGCTCTGGTGGGATGGGTCCGGCTGTGGATTCGCGTGGTCAGGGCCTGGAGGGAGACAGGTTCCAGGTCCGCATCAACAAATATGACCTTGTCAAAGAGGTTGGAGTTGACAAAGGCGTTCCTCACAATTCTGAAGGCTAGTCCGGGATAAAGGGTCTTCATGGAGATTATGCACACCCCCAAGCCAAAATCCGGCACAATGTTGACCCACCTTACGGGGTGAAAATATCGCCTCGTGAGCATCCCGAAGAGCCTAACGGACTCAAACGTAGACATAAGCCACTCTGTATCGCTCGGCGGTGTGCCGTCAATTACAACTGGAATAATAGGCTCTTTTCTCCGGGTTATGGTCTTGACTACACCTAAAGGCTGTTCACTCCTCGTCGTATAGCCCATCAAGGCCCCATATGGTCCTTCCTCTGCCGATTGTCCAGGGACAAACTCTCCTTCAATAACCACCTCAACGTCCGCTGGAACAAAAAAATCTCCGCTTTCGGCCCTGATGAGGTTTATGGGGTCCAGGTTAAGGCCACCGGCAATGTCAACTTCACTTATCATCTCCGGCATCTTCATGGTTGAAGCCATCGTTATTGCCGGAGCCCCTCCGATGACAATGGCAAACGGAGCCGGCTTTCCAAGGGAAAAATACTTGTCAAGGATCTTTCTCGCATGGCTTCCTATCTCAAAACCCGTAACGAGCGAATCAGGACCGATGGGCATCCACCTGTTAACACTCCAGTTGTGCCAGTCGCTGTCCAGGTCCTTCATAATGAGGACATGCCCGGTGCCGTATCTTCCACCATCATCCTGATGAAGTAAGGGGATAGGTAATTCAAGGAGGTTCACATCCTTGCCTGTACGGACAACCTCTTTGCAAACGCCCTCATTAAGCTCAACAGGAAATATGGGGTGGTCGATACGGTCAAGGATGACGCCTACCAACTCTTCGTACCTTGTTTGGGGATCAAAACCCAGGGCGATGGCCAAACGTCCCCATGGGGACCTCACGTCATCGAATTGATACCAGAGCGGTGGGCCTGAGAATAGATTGGTGGCGATAGAATAATCCTCAGAATACCCCGTGACCTTTTTGAAGTGGATTGCCTGAGCCCCTGTACGGCCGCTCATAGCACCATAGGCCGCGACCTCCAGATTCCAGTTCACCTCGTCATCTACCGTCAGTAATTCCCCATGTCTTTCCAAGGCATCCAAATAGTCTTTTACCTCAATCATTATCTTACCTCCTTAAAGTTGTGAATCTCTAACGCCCTCGTTTCCGAACCAAAAAAATAAGCCGGAAATGAGCTATTAGAAAAGGAATTATGAATATGAATGTTTGTTAAGAAATCTTATAGAGAACGTCATTCACAACCTTTCAATTTTAACCCAACTGTATCGTGTTGTCAACAACAAAGATGCGAAACCAACCTGCGTATTTCCTGTCAAGGGAGGATTAATTCCTCTCGATGCCCGAATCCCAGTTCATTATTCAGGAAGTACATGCGGGTGGGCGTCAACTTGTGAAATCTGACCTTCGCCACCTTTTGAGCTATGGCCTCACCGAGTTTTTTGGGAGAAAGAAGAAAATCGGCCACAGCGGGAAATTTCTTGACATATACCCTTGCGATGCGGCCATTTTCCAAAATCCCCCCTATACTCTCCACTCTGCCTTCTAACTGAATACCTTTTATAAGGAGCCAATTGGAATAATCCTCATTAATGGTCGCGGATACCCGAGGATTACGAGAAAAATTCTCACCATGTCGGCTGGAGGGGCTGCTGAGAAAATAGAGTTCAAACCCGATGTTGACAAAAAACACTGTGGCGGCGTGGGGAGCCCCGTCCTTTTCCGTGGCTAGAGATACGGTATTATGCCCTTGCATATAATCCAGTATGATCGCCTCAAGTTCCTTTTGCTCTGTCGTCTGCTCCAAGTTATACCTTTCTAAACCGGGGACCCATGATAAACCCTGGAAATTATGATAGAAAAACCTCGTTAACCACAAATACCAGGCCCCAGATCCCAAATCAATTTCAGGTCAAACTATTCAATGATCAAAACCTGCCAAGTGATGAGGAGATATTACTTGGATCGTCGAACTACCGAAAAACTCCACACGGCCGCATTATGTCCTTCGCCCGGAGGCACCCTCATGTGCATGTTATGCTTTCTTCCAATAGCAGTTTCCGGGCTCAAAGGAACCTGAATATCAATGGCCTCGCACTGGGC
The DNA here is from genome assembly GCA_034190285.1 of Thermodesulfobacteriota bacterium. Classification (GTDB taxonomy): domain Bacteria; phylum Desulfobacterota; class DSM-4660; order Desulfatiglandales; family Desulfatiglandaceae; genus JAXHTA01. Next base: position 2,387 of record JAXHTA010000248.1, read on the forward strand.
AGTTTTCTTAATGTCCTACCTCTAATAGCATTTTGTGCGTTTACGGGCAACCATATTTAGACCTATTTCGTCCTGACAGACCCGCTCATCCGTGCCATGCCAAAGATAGGTGGCTTTGTCTTGGACTTTTTGTAAGCAGAATCACAAATTCCAGGCGCCAAATCTGAAATGGGGCTCAAATTCGATTTCTTCTGTGACATGCCGGCGCCAGCCAATGGCTTTCGGCCCACACCCTCGACATCAAAGCTCACGATTTCTCTTTCTAAAGAGGCCCTGAGCACAAGAAGGGTGTAAAGGATAGGACACCGCTCAGTGGTCGATTCTCTGTATGGTGTCTTTCTGAACCGGATATACATTCTCTTCAAGACATCCCCAATTTCTTGAATTTGGCCTTGTACTTGTATTCAGCCCGCTCGTCAACTTGTGCTAGCTTGTTCTTTATTAAATGGGCATTCAAGAATGTCCTATTCTTCAGATATAAGTAACAAAGCAAGTTATTATCGGCGTCATATCTTTCTCTGTCAAACTTCATATATACTTTTTGATTCTTGGTTTTTAGTTCCAGGAATGCAACTGCTTCACCATTTGATGTGTCATCTTTTCTAATTCCAATTAGACGCACTGTTATATCGTTGCTGAGCATGACGAGTTCGGGGCTGATGATTTTCTTAACATAATAATAATCCTGAGTTTGGCGATTAGAAGTCTTGTCTATCTTTGAACCGAATTGTAGTTTCTTTGGATCAATTTTCTTGTCAAAAGAATGAAAGTCCCTGAAAATATAGGGTAGCTTATTGATTTCGTGTCCAAAATTGATGTTGAGTGCATCCTGTTCGATGTATTCATGACTAGCATTTGATATTTCGGATTGATTGTTATGCAACCTCTTATTAATAAGGGGAATATACTCTTGGTTAATTTCATAACCAACTGAGTTTCTATCAAGCTTTGTGGCAGATAGAGTAGTGGTTCCACTGCCAAGAAAAGGATCAAGGATCGTATCATTCACAAAAGAAAACATCTTGATCAATCTTCGAGGAAGTTCTTCTGGAAACACTGCGATATGGTTGTCTTGCCTTGCGCCCCCGAAGTTCCAGTGCCCGGAGAAATATTCCTTCCATTCCTCCTTTGTCAGCCTTGATGATTCTTTGGCTTCTTTTGCAGGCCTTTGGGGGGCACCAAGCTTTTTGAATAATAGAATGAACTCATAGTCAATTGAGATAATTCCATTGCGTGGGAATGGGAAACTTCCCATTATACTGGCTCCCCCGGAGGTATTAGTCGTAGTCTTCTTTTGCCATATTATTGCCCCCATATAATCGAACCCAATACTTTCACAGAACTTAATTATCTCAGTTCTTATTGGAATTACTTTATACCTAGCATAATAAGCTGAACGGGCAAATTGATCTCCAATGTTAATGCAAAGCCTGCAACCATTGTTAAGTACGCGATAGCACTCTTGCCAAACGAGGTTCAGGTTGTTGATATAATCTTCATAGCTGTCATTGAATCCAATTTGGTCATCACAGGTATAATCCTTCAGTTGCCAATATGGAGGAGATGTGATTACAAGATGAACTGATTTGCCGGGCAGTTCTTTCATGCACCGACTATCACCTCTGATAATCCTGTGCTGTGTTTCCATGAGTATCTTGTATGTCCTTTTCCAATACTATTCGAGCGCAAATGCGACACCTGGTAGGAGGCGTCGTATTGGACCAGCTTTCCATAAACCCCAACGTTACATCAAACTTGATATCAAAACTTATTGCTTTTCCGAAGCGACCGCATTGTACTATTGTACGACGACGCCGAAGATATGCTTCGACATATGCAAACCTCATTTCGACTGGTCGAGTGCTGCTTATCAAGGCAGATCGTGCACTCGGGTTTAATGAGCTTCTCTCAAAGCCAAAGACATACGAACCAATATGTAGTTGATAGCAGAATTAGCAGATGCGGCTCTTAACTTTTCATCCAGGATGCACAAAGGCGCCCTTTACAGAAGAGCTTCCATAGAAGAACTGTCGCGTTGGTTGAGTTGAGGCTGATAAAAGGTCGCTTTTCCAATGAAGGACTATAGATACCCCCCCCCTTGTGTGTCAAGAAAAAAGGGTCCACAACATATGTCTAATTACCCTGGGTTGGAGTTCTGAAATTATTCTCTAATATGTGTTGGAGTAAAATAGGGCGTTCAAGGATAGGAAATGTATTGATACCCTTGACGATATGGTATAATATTCCCTTAAGAGAGCACAGTCTTTATGAGCGATCGTAGCGTTATTGGGCCAAAGATTCTTGTAGCTTTAGGGTCGAGGACGGCCAGGATTCCAACTTTAGGAATATACTAAACATCTCGCTGACCAGGATTCTTGTCCGACATAGAGATCGGCTAAAGAGACTGCTGTCATTAGGGCATATACTCCAGGTTATTCTTTAAGAGACAACAACATGGCCTTAAAACCCCTTTTCCCAGTTCCATTCCATATCCATTTTCTCTTCGCTCCTTTCATGGTCTTCGTTTTGCTCTTCGGCTGCGCAACCAACCCGGCGACCAAGAAGAGAGAGTTCATGCTCGTGTCTGAAGAGGAGGAATTCAATATCGGAAAGGGCGTGGACAAAACAGTCCGAGAAGAAATGGGCATCTACCGTGAACTACCCGAGCTTCGTGCCTATGTCCAAAATATGGGTAGATTAATCGGCAAGAACAGTGATCGACCGGACCTAATCTACCGGATTGAAATCGTTGACACTCCTGATTTTAATGCCTTTGCGGTCCCAGGAGGCTTTGTTTATGTCCACCGTGGGCTCCTCGAAAAGATGAACTCTGCCGATGAACTGGCCTCGGTCATTGGCCACGAATTGGCCCATGTGGCAGCCAGGCACTCTGCATCCCAGATATCTAAATCCCAACTTCTGAATTACGGCCTGCTCGCTTTGGACGTGTTGAGTGGCGGAGGACTTCAAGACTACGGCCAGTTGGTGGGGTTGGGCTCTGTCCTTGCCTTTAACAGGTTTTCGCGGGACGATGAAAGGGAGGCAGACCATTTTGGGACACGATACATGGCCGCTGCCGGCTATAATCCCAAGGCGTCCGTAGATATGATGAAACAATTGGAAAAGCTTCATGAAAAAGAACCGTCTGATTTTGAGGTGTGGTTTATGACCCATCCTGCCACCAGTGAACGGATCGAGAATTTGAGGTATGAAGTAGAGTGGTTTCGTCAAAACCAGCCTGAGGCCCTAAAACGTCCCATAAAGAGAAACGAATTCATTGCATTGCTTGACGGTATGCCGATCGGGGAGTGCAATGAAGACGAATTGATCAAAGATCAGCATTATTACAACAAAGAATACAACTTGAGCATTCCCATGCCCGACGAATGGGTGGCAGTGATCAACCACAAAACTTACACCGCCATCTTCGCGCATCCCAAAGAATACTTCTTCGTATACTTCACGGCAGAACCCTTACAAAAGCGTCTGACAACGGCGGCCTATTTTGAGGAATTTGAAAAGCAGATGACTCAGATAGGCCTGAAAAAGACAGAGGCCTACA
>JAXHTA010000249.1:0-5945 GCA_034190285.1 Thermodesulfobacteriota bacterium
CTGACCAGTCAGAGGCTTTCATGGTTGCCGAGATAATTCGGGAGAAGATATATTCCAGTTTAAAGAAGGAATTACCATATTCATCCGCTGTTACTGTGGACAAAATGGAGGAGATTCCGAAAAAAGACCTTCTTTCCATTTCGGCCCGCATCCATGTGGAGGCGGATTCTCAGAAGGGTATCCTTATAGGGCATGGAGGCAAAATGATAAAGACCATAGGTCGGTTTGCCAGGCTGGAGATAGAGAAAATTTTCGGTGTACGGGTCTATCTGGACCTCATTGTAAGGGTGGAGAAGAACTGGAGCAGAGACACTAAGGCGCTGAGGCGTTTAGGTTATTAAGTGTTAGAAAAAGAGTATAGACACCTTCCGCGCATGCTTTATGCCGATGCCACCGGTCAGATTTATGACCACCCCTTTTTTCGGATGACAGGTTTTTCCGGATCTTCCCCAGCCTATTTGACGATGCGAGATCTTGTGCCCGTGCCGGAATTCAGCAAAATGTTTTACATTCCCGGCTGCCCACCTGTTGGCCTTGATCCTTTTACAGGCGAATTCAAAATCGTTTTCGAAGCCGAGGTCAACGGTGTCTTAGACGAGTGTTATGCCGTCTCTGTCTTCCTGGAACCGGGTCTGGTCCGCACCCATCTGCCCGCAGTGGATTACACCGATAAGGACTACACATTGCCCATGTGGGCTTACACGGCCGTTGGCTTCATGGATGAAAGGTATTGGGCTACCGCTTTCAGGATAGAATACGATGGCAAATGGGACCCTGCAAATTATGACGACACCGCTCTTGTCCCGGCTATTCAGGAATTCAAGGACACAAACACCATAGGCCCCCTCTTCGAGCATTTGATCAATTGCGCCACAGATAACCACTGTTTTGCAGCCAAGAATCTCTTCCTCAAGAGGTGGGAAGCGCCCTTGCCCGTAAGTCGGAGGTGCAACGCCTCCTGCCTTGGATGCCTTTCTCTCCAACAGGGCCCGTCGTGTGAGGCCTCGCATCAAAGGATATCCTTTAGACCTTCACAAGAGGAAATTGTGCTTCTCGCTGTGCAGCACCTGAAACAGGCGCCAGAGGCAATCGTGAGTTTCGGCCAGGGCTGTGAAGGGGAACCTTTGACAGAACATCTGCTCATAGCTGATAGTATCAGGGAGATCCGAAGACAGACCAAACTGGGAACAATCAATCTAAACACCAACGGGAGCCGGCCGGAACGGATTCGAAGGATCGCGGAAAGCGGTCTGGACTCTATCAGAATAAGCCTTAACAGCGCCAGACCCGACCTCTACAGGGCCTATTATCGCCCGCTGGATTATGATTTCGATGATGTGGTAGCCTCCATTGCCCTGTCCAAAGAGATAGGGCTTTTCACCATGGTGAACCACCTTGTTTTTCCGGGGATTACTGACCAGGATGAGGAAATCAAGGCATTAAAAGAGTTGATCAGGGAGACAGGGCTGAAATTCATTCATTTCAAAAACCTTAACATAGACCCTCAGCTCTACCTTGAGAAAATGCCGAAGGCAAAAACAGCTGGTATCGGGCTAAGGCAAATGGTGGGTATATTGAGAAAGGAATTTCCGGACCTCCAGGTTGGCTATTTCAACAAGCCGGTAAAAAACTAGCGCCCGCCTGATTCCCGGGACAAGGCACGGTATCCGATATCCTTGCGATAGTAGACGCCTTCCCAGCTGATCAGCTTCGCCATTTCGTACGCCCTGGCCTGGGCTTCACCGACTGAAGGCCCCAGAGCGGTCACACACAGTATCCTGCCACCGCTGGTGACAATCTGGCCGTCTTGGATCATGGTTCCGGCATGGAATATCTTGGTGTCCGCCTGCTCGTTTTCAGGGATACCTAAAATCACATCTCCTTTTCTATAGGTGCCAGGATAACCGCCGGCCGCCATAACCACTGCGAGTGCGGCCCGATAGTCCCACTCCGCCCGGACCTGGTCCAAGCGCTGGTCAAGGGCCGCAAGGACCAGCTCAGCAATGTCTGACTTTAGTCTTAACAGGATGGGCTGGGTCTCGGGATCGCCAAAGCGGCAGTTGTACTCTAGCACGTTAGGCGTGCCATCGGTGGCGATCATCAACCCCGCGTACAAGAAGCCGGTATACGAGCATCCCTCTGCCGCCATGCCTTCTACGGTCGGCTCAATGACCTCCTTCATAATGCGCTGGGAAACCACCTCTGTTACAACTGGAGCCGGGGAATACGCCCCCATGCCGCCGGTATTCGGGCCGGTATCCCCTTCATCTCGGGCTTTGTGGTCTTGTGACGTCGCAAGCGGAAGGATGTGCTCTCCATCCACCATAACAATAAAACTGGCCTCTTCGCCCGTAAGAAATTCTTCTATTACTATCCTGTTCCCAGCCTTGCCAAACGCCTTTTCAGACAACATGCCCTCAACCGCGGCGACCGCCTCGGATTCTGACCAGGCAATAATCACGCCCTTTCCTGCTGCAAGACCGTCCGCCTTAACAACTATGGGCAGGCCTTTTTCACGGATATAGTCTAGGGCCGGCTCTACTTCGGTAAAGGCTTTATACACGGCAGTGGGAATATCATGGCGTGCCAAGAACTCTTTGCAGAATGCCTTAGAACCTTCCAATTGAGCCGCGTTCCGCGTGGGGCCGAAGCACTTCAGTCCGGCTATGTTGAAGACATCCGTAATCCCCGCCACAAGCGGTGCTTCCGGGCCCACAATTGTTATATCGACTCGTTCTTGCTTGGCAAAGCTGACTAAGGCATGGATATCGGTCGCCTCGATGTCAACATTTTTCAGCTTGGACTCCAGAGCTGTGCCGGCATTACCAGGGGCAACAAAAACTATTTCAACCTGGCTGGACAGGGCGCACTTCCAGGCGAGGGCATGTTCTCTCCCACCACCACCGATAATGAGTATTTTCATCTTTAGTTATTCCTCAACCCATCTTATCTGTGCATTTCCGGCATCTTCTCCGGCATCTTCGGCATCCCACCGGTCATGCCATGCATCATTGCAGGGACAGGCATCTTCTTATAATCCGGAGGTATCTCAAACAGGGCATCCGAGACCACCTTTTCTTCAAGGTTCTTGTATTCCGTTATAACACGTCCGGAGGGGCTCTTTGCTTCCATTCTTAGGGGAAAGTTGAGCTTTTCTGAAAACCACTGCGTCATAGTGCTCGAGGGCTTATCGTAATAAGTGTACCTATTCTTCATACAAGTGTATCCGTTCACTGCTTCTTTACCCAAGGATTCCTTGCTGGCCATCTTCTCAAGTTTTTCTTGGTCAAATTGGTGCATAGCCCTGGCTTCTGAGGTGGCAGGCATTTCAATGTACATCTTCCTTGTGGGCATTAACATCCAGACAACCCCCTTGTCCCCCCGGAAAATCATGATCTGATTTGTCTCCACCAGATTCATCTCCTGCCTTAAATTGTCTCCCTTTACAAAGATCTTGCCATTTATCACTCCACGGCCGGTGTCTTGAACCATGTCCGCAGTAAATTCAGCCGCACTGATCGAGGAGAAAGACAGAGAAAGTGATAGAATGTTCATTGACACCAACCCACAAAAAAGCAGAAAACCCCTTTTTAACATGACTATTTCCTCCTGTACCGGATTCTTTCTGGCACCATAAAAACTTGTTAGACTTTGCCTTAAAGTTACATAGAATTTGAGATCAAAAGCGAGCGTAACTTGTTCGGGCTCAAGATCGATGCAACGTTAGAGTCTATTAGCGCATAAGTCAAGGGCGGGTTTGTCGTATTTTCCTTTTTCTTGATCCCCGTTTTCGCAGCGATCATTTTGTCTTTCCCGTACACACAAGAATCGAGGAGACATTGGGTCGATTCACTGAAATGTTACGGCTTCCCATTATCTTCCTCGATTCTTGTATAGAACGGCTATTCTGTTGATTGTCCATACCAAGCGTTCATATAAACCGGTTACCCGGAGAAATATCATACGCTCATCAGGAGTGAGGTTCTTCTCGCTTGCCAGATAAGTCTGCCGCATATTATGCATCATCTCGCTACGGTCGTGAGTTATGGCGGTGAGCATTTCTATGTCCGTCTGATCCAGTGAGGCTGAGGCTTCGGCAGCAGTGATGAGGATAGTGTCAAGGCCCTCCACGAAAACGTGCTTGAATCTCCGGCTTGCTGCGGAAGGGGACCATGTCTCCATAGCTAAAACCATTTCGTAAAGGCCTTTCTCAAGTGCGACAATCATTCCCTGCCGGTTCTGGACGTTAAGCACCCTCTCAGATGTGTCAGCGGAAAGCGTCTGGTTGAGCAAATCAGATACAAAGCCATCGATTTCGCGCGAGACGGTCTGGAAAGCCGAGTGAACCACATCGCGATTTGGTTTGTTTTCGTCGGTATCCGACATCCTAAGCTCCTCCATGTATAATGGAAGGCGTTCAAGTAGCCGCGCCTGCTCTTTTTCGATTAAGGCCAGCGCCGTTTCCGGGTCCTTAAGCGCATGATCGTGGAGATATTCGAGCTGTGACCAATCCTCCTGCTGGGTCGGAGGCCAAAGTCGAGCCAAAAACCAGGCATACGGGCTTGTCATGAACGAAAGTGTTAAAGTTCCGCACAGGTTAAGCAGCACATACACATAGGCCATCTGTTGTTCTAATCTCGATGCGGCCTTGACAACCAAGGCCTTGACCAGGGGGACATGACCATAGAACTCCAAGTAAAAAAGAGGCACTAGAATGACCAGGGCCACAACATTGAAAAACACCTGGGCCATGACCAGTTGCCTTGGCGTACCCTTCAGGCTGGTTGACAAGAACCACGTAATAGCGCTGGAGCCAAGGGCGGTCCCATAAATGATCATGATTGTCTGTTCGAAGCTGAACAATCCGGATTGGGTCATTGTGATGGCCAGGATGGCGACGGCCGAGGACGATTGAGAGATTGCTGTGAGTACTGCACCCACAATGAAGGCCAACACAAACGACTCACGACCTTGCAGGAGCAGTGACTTGAACCATTCTTCTTCGGCCAGAGGCATGGCGCCGGTTCGAATCATGTGAAGGCCGTAAAATAGAAGGCCAACGCCGAACAGGGTGTCGGCCAACTGCCGATACCTGGAAGGCTTATCGAAAGCGATGGAGATGCCCGCAACACCGAGCAAGAACAGAACCAGGACCTTGATGTCCATGAAGGCCAGGAGCACCAGGACTCCAAATCCGGCATTGGCCCAGAAGATGACGGGCAGCGACTGGCGGACGGTGATCAATCCCCCTGCGACAACACTGGCAACCACGAATGATATCCCAGACCCAGATTGGGTCACAATCCCCAAGAACAACCCGATAAGACCAGCTTTTGAGCCTCTGTCCGTCCAGCTTGACAAGAGCATCCTGAAGCGGTGGCCTGTCATCTGCTTCAGTCCGTTGGTGATCATGTGCATCCCAACCAAAAAAACGCCCATGCCGCCGATTAAGTTGCCGAGGATTTCACTCAAGATAAAACCTCTCCGAAATAACTTCGAAAAAATCCCTTACAATAGAGATTGTAGTGGGGGCCGCCAAGCATATAGATCCATTTCAAATACCCTGCTCCCCCGGGCGCAGATCCTTTCTCCCTCATTGAATCTGTTTGTCGGAATGCTATTTTTAGGATTATCTCAACAATATGGAGATATTGTCAATAGTCGGGCAACTGTGGCCTTTCTCCGCTCTGAACCCGTCCCTGACGCCTAACGGCGTTGACTTAAGCTCAGTTCGTTTTGAGCTTCAAAATGTCAAACATGGAATAGAGCGCAACGCCCATGGGGAGCTATTGCCTTCACCTACTCCAAGGCGCCCGTAAGCGTCCAATGAACTACCCCGCAGCAAGCTACGGGGTATCAAAATGGAAAATACTTTATTTGAACCCCCTCACCCTATCCCTCTCCCCCTGAAAGGTGGAGAGGGAATTTCGTGGTGACCCTGCAGC